>CAZFMU010000131.1:0-5055 GCA_964520165.1 uncultured Salinarchaeum sp.
TTACGAAACTAGTGTTGTAATCAAACGAGCAGCTGGATATCGGCATCCGCCATCTCATCAATTGCCGCCGCAGCGCCGACACCGGTCGTCACACCGTCATAGAAGTCCTCATCGTCGTACTCCATCAGTTCCTGGGTCATCTGGCAGGCCTGGATCTCGACGCCCGACTGAAGGCAGGTGTCGACCAACTCATCAACGCTCGCGGTCCCGACATCCTCGATCTGGCGGTTCATCATCCAGGTCGTCATCCGGTCCATCCCCGGTAAAACGGCGATCAGGTTCGGGATCGGCATGTTCGGATCGCCGGTAGAGCTCAACTTGAGGTCGTCCATCTTGTCCTCATGGAGGATATCAAGCGCCCAGAACGTATGAAAGAGGGTGACCTCCCAGCCGAAGGCGGCGGCTGTTGACGCCAGAATCAACGGCGGGTACGCCATATCGAGGGTTCCCTTAGTGGCGATGATCGACATCTTCTGTGGGCCCGTGTCGACCTCATCACGGAGGTCAGCAAGGTCTGCGCGGAGTTGCTCGACTTCCGCTTCAAGCTCGGCAACACGTGCGTGGCTGTTCTCCGGGTCGGGTGCAGTGGTGTCGGAACTCATCGTTGGTGGCGTTCGATGGTCCCGGCACTGGGACCATCGCTTGTAGGCACCCCAACGCACTCATACTAAAGCCTTTGGGGGTCGGTGACACGCATTCGCCCGGCGAAACCTTGAATACGACGTGTACTGGTAACACGGCTGCGGACCATGTCAACAGAAGTCACAGCCGACCGTACACTCGATGCGACGGGACTCGCCTGTCCGATGCCCGTCGTCCAGACCAAATCCGAACTGGAGGAGATGACCGACGGCGAGGTACTCGAAATTCTCGCAACCGATCCCGGCGCCGAAGAGGACATCCCGGCGCTGGCATCCCGGACCGACAACGAGTTTCTGGGCGTCGAAGATCGCGCCGGTGACAAACTCGCGTTGTATCTCAAGCGAACCGATTGACACGGCCCGGTCGAACGTAAATCGACGCGGCGATGTGGGACTCAGCGGCGTCAGGCCTTCTCCTGCACCGCCGGGAGAACGTCAAAGAGGTCGTGGGGGATGCCGTAGTCGGCGTGATCAAAGATCGGCGCCTCGTCATCGTCGTTGATCGCAACGATGACCTCGGCGTCTTCCATCCCTTCGAGGTGCTCTGGTGCTCCGCTGATGCCGGCCGCAATATAGAGCTCTGGGTCAACCTTTTGTCCGGACTTACCGACCTGTCGAGCCTTCGGTAGCCAGCCGTTGTCGATCAGCGGTCGTGAGCTTGCCAGCTCGGAGTCAAGGGCCTCAGCAGTGTCGCGGGCGATCGGGATGTTCTCTTCGTCATCGATGCCTCGACCGATCGCGAGCAGACGATCCTCCTGTGTGATATCGACATCACCGGTCTCGGGCTCGTGACGATCAACGAAGTCGATGCCGTCGCGATCAAGGCTAACGTCGAAGAACTCGCTTTCTGGCGTGCCACTCACTCGGCCGGCGTCAGCGTCGTACGCCCCGGCGGCCAAAGCGACAATCGCCGCGTCGCTCTCGAAGCGCGACTCGACGTTCATCTTCCCGCCGTACAGTTGACTCGTGACAACAAGGTCATCCGCATCGGTGTGCTCGATATCGCTCACGTACGTAACAACCGGACGACCGGTCTCGGCTTCGACCCGCGAGGCGATGTCGAGACCGATCGAGGTGATCGACGAAAGCACGATTCGTGGATCGGCGGTGTCGATGACCTCCTGGACGGCTTCCGAGTAGGTCATCGGGTTGAACTCAGCAAGCCGCTCGTGTTCGACACGGAGGATACGGTCGGCGGCGCCGAGGTCGTCGGTGAGCCGGTCGGTGTCATCGCCGAGTACCACGGCAACGAGGTCGTCCCCGGTCGCATCGGCCAGTTGACGGCCGGCATCGAGCATTTCGTAACTGATATCGTCCAATTCGTCTGGGCTCTGGTGTTCGGTGATGGCGTAGATGTCGCTCATGGATCAGACCTCCATACCGTCCTGTTCGAGTCGGTCAAAGAGCTCTTCGACGGCCTGCTCCGGCGGTGCCATGATCATGTCCGCGCGATCACCGGTATCCGGTTCGGCAACCCCGATCACTTCCGAGCGTGGGTGTCGGTCCACACCGAGTTCGTCCGCTGAGCGTGTCATAATCTCGGCACTCTGCATGGCGCTTCGTACCTGCGTAACCGGCACATACCGTGGGGGCTCGCTTGCCGACTGAATACCGAAGACCGCCGGGAGATCGACGTCGTACTCTGCGGCGACACCGCCGGAGAACTCCTTCTCGGCGCGTGCCGTGTCACCGCTGATGTCGACACCGGTAACGACTGAGAGATGTGGCACATCGAGTTCGGCGCCAAGCTTCGGAGCGAGTTGCCCATCGCGGTCCTCTGCCGACTGGACACCGGTGAAGACGGCGTCGTATGTCGTCTGCTCAAGGTAGTTTGCGAACACGGCCGCCGCCTCCGTCGTTGAGATGTCCTCGGGAACATCGGTGATTTTCTGCAACCGGTCGGCCCCCTTCGCGGCAGCCATGTACAGCGTCTGTTCAAGATCGCCATGACCCGTATCAAGGCCGACGACAGTGACCGTGACATCCTCATCGAGTGCCTCCTTCGTGAGGATAGCCTCCTCAATGGCGTGGTCGTCGTACTCGTTGACAACGAACTCAATCCACGCGCGATCGATATCGTCGCCGTCTGGGTGTGGGTCGAGTTCCTCTACCGGGTCGGGTTCCATGCGTATAGGTACCACTAGCTCCATGTGAACCTCAGGCGTGGTATGAATACTCGATAATAATGAATGTTATCGTCACATGCCCCGATAGCCGGGGCTCAGGCGAGTTCGGACCCTTCGAGATGCTCGCACTCCTCAAGATTGTCCTCGTTGGCGATCACGTCGGCGTACTGATCGACGGCTGGATCGCCCTTGGGCACCTCCGCGAGATCGGCTTCGAGATCGTCGGGGTCGATTCGAACGACCCAGCCGTCGCCGTAGGGATCCATATTGATCATCTCCGCGTCGGATTTGACCGCATCGTTGACCGCAACGACCTCGCCACCGACAGGAGTCTGGACAGGCCCGACGTATTTGCTCGATTCGACGGTCGCGACGCTATCGCCCTTGTCGACGTCCGTGCCCTCGCGCTTGATGTGGGCGTGCAAGAAGCGTTTGGCGAGACTCTGGGCGATATCCGTCATGCCAACGGTCACCGTATCGTCGTCTGCGACCTGAGCCCAGACGTGGTCCTCTGGGGCGACGTGACGATCGGTCGGGATCACGCAGTTGTTGATACGTTCTGACATAGGCTCAATCAGAAGTACATCATAAAGTCGGCGTCGAGTGCCAGATCGATGATCTGTGCGGCCCCAACGACATCGGCGTCCTCAACGAGGTCGTCGGCTGTGAGTCCGTGGAGGTCGAGACTCTGATGACAGACGGTGATATCAACGCCCGCGTCCGTCGCCTGATTGAGCATCGTGCGGAGGGTAGTATCGCTGTCCTCCTTGACCTTGAGCTGCTCTGGCATCCCCGCTTCGAGCTGGGCCGAGGCGTTCATCGTGTACCACATCTTCGTGTCGACCTCCATCGCCTCCGCGGTCATAGCGTAGAAGATGGGGGCGTACATCCGGTTTGGAAAGTCGATACCGTGGGTCTGGAGAATCACGGCGCTCCTGTCAGCCATGGTAGCGTGACACGAATACACAGATAACACATTCCTAAATATATTTTCCGACCCCGGCGACTGGTCACCGCTGCATCCGTGCCGCGAACCCAACGTTCAATAGCCACACAGGTATGCTGTGTCCGCATGGGTTCCGGGACACGGCTCATCGATGTCGGCGAGGTCGATCCGGTGACCTCGCAGGCGCTATATCACGCGGTGACACGGTCGGTCGCCTCGACCGATCAGGACGACACGGTCATCCTCGCACGACCGGCCGCGCCCTATGCGAGCCTCGGGTATCACTATTCCTCGGCAGTCGTCGATCTTGAGTACTGTGATGAGGAGAATCTGCCCGTGTTTCGCCGCCGGATTGGCGGCGGACTCGTGTATCTCGACCGGGACCAGCTGTTCGTCCAGTTCTGTATCGAAGGACTGCCCCGATACCGCGGAGCCGCCTACGAGCGGCTCATGACGCCGCTTGTTGAGACCATTGACGAACTTGGTCTTGAGGGCGGCCTCTCCGATGGGTTCGATCTGACCGCCAACGGCCGCAAGATTGGTGGCATCGGTGCAGGCGAGATTGACGGAGCGTCAGCCGTCACGACCGGACTGTTGTTCGACTTTGACTGGCAACGTGCGACCGATATCCACGATACGCCGACACCAGCCTTCCGCCGACAGCTGCTGTCGACGATGCGTTCCCGAGTGACCACGCTCACCCGCGAGTGTCCCCGTCGACCGGCCTGGGAGTACGTCAAAACGCGGCTCTGGGAACACCTCATGGCAGAGCTTCCGACGACGTATCAAGGGGACCTCACCGCCCACGAGTATGCCCTGATTGAAAAAGAGCGCGAGCGGCTCCGCAGCGACGAGTTCCTCCATCTGATTGATCAGCCGCCGACTGAGCGCCGCGTCAAGGTGACTGATGGGGTTTTTCTCCGTCTCGTTCAGGTGCCGGCAGAGACCGGCTACACACAGGTTGTGCTTGAGGAACGGGATCAGACGGTTGCCGACGTGCGAACACTTGATGGTGAACGGCCGCCGATGGCGGGTGACCTTCGTGGTGAGTCGGTCGAGACGGCGGTTGACCGACTGACCGAGTCCTGACGACAGCCGTCGTTCTCACTCGGGGGTGCGAATGCCAAACTCCTCTGTATCCGGTTCAGTGGGCGGTTCCCCCTCCCAAGATCCGTCCGACCACAACTGATCGCGAATCATCCGCATGTCATCTTGGTTGGGAGCGAAGGGAAAGCTCCGAATGTCCGTCGGCCCGGAGTCACCGGCCGGACGATTGCACGCACACTCCTTGGTTGCTCCCGCACAACCGGAGGTCATAAACGGCCGTCCGGAGGCGATGATC
>CAZFMU010000132.1:0-5043 GCA_964520165.1 uncultured Salinarchaeum sp.
CGTTCGATGCCTCGATTGTTGCGACCAGTAGTGGATCGCCCATCTGCCCGCGAGCGATCACGTCGAACGGCATCGATCCGGCCTCAGTCTCTGTATCGTTGGACTCGAGTGTGACTTCACCGTAGAACTGGATCCGGTCGATCTCTGGGATCAGCCGGTAGAGGTCACGTAGTCCGTCCTCGTTGTTTGTCTCCTTGATCTCGTGAACGAGTGTCTGGAGAAGCCACTCGGCAAACCGGAACTCAAGTGTCCCCTCAAGAAACGCACGAAACGGCTCGCCGCCGACGGTCGCGTTCGCGGCATCGAACTGTGTGCTGTGTTCGAGTCGGAGATTCGCCTCTAGTTCCATCCGATCCACTGGGTCGTGAAGCACGTCTCCAAGGGTCGGCTCACCCTTCGAGTCGTATCGGACAAAGAGGTTCGTCTGTGCGAGTGCGGACTGCGGGGTGAGCTCGGTATCCGGCGGGTCCGCAGTCGGGGCCGCTTCGAGCCGGGCCTCAAGCTCGGCGATCCGCTCGCGCAGTTCGGCATTGGTCTGACGCAGTTCCGTAACAGTCGTCTGGAGTTCGTCACGCTCGGCTTGCAGTTGGTCGTATTCGGCGTCGGAGACGGCCGATTGATCGGCGGTATCCGTGCTGGTGGTGACCTCGACACCATCAACGGGGGCATCGGCCGGTGGGTCCGGTGCTGAGAGCTCACTGTCGGCACCGGACGTCGGAGAAGAGGGTGACTCCGCGGTCGGCGTCGTGTCGGGGGCAGAGGTCGTCTCATCCGTCGAGGACGCGTCGGGCGAATCGATCGACGCCATCGACCGAGGCTCGGATTCGGCTGTCGGCTCCGGATCCGGCGGCCGCTCTGGGAGTTCCTGGACCGACACCGATGCGTCGTATACCTCGTAGATGCCCACCTCATCGGCGGCGCGATTGAACGCCTCCTCGTCGGTCAATACCTGTTCGGCCTGTCCGACAAACGCGACACTCAAAGAGCGTCCACCGTAATAGAGCTGATAGTAGTCGCCACTCAGGACATTCTCGCTGAGTTCGATAAATCCGGTGAATCCTCCAGAGGAAAGCGTGTCATCGACCTCCGAGAGGGGCGTCTCCTCGGTATAGTACTGTGCACGAGGACTTCCGGCGTCGGCACGCATGACCCACAACAACGGCAGCGCTGGGTGAGGGGCCTCGTAGGCCGTCAACGCGGCTCCCTCAAGCGTATCAAGAGCGCCGCCAAACACGCCGATCACCCGACCGTTAAGCATCACCACCGTAATATCGAGTGCCGACGCGTCGATCGCACCTATAAAGGAGTCATCGGCAAGCTGGTGGAGTCCGCGATGTCCGTCAGAAACCGGTCGTGTCGACCAGTCATCAATCCGACTCGCGATGCGATCGCTCATATCTTATCGGGACCAGTCGGATCCAGTTCAAATACCTTCCGACCGGTCAGATTTTCTGCTCCGTGTCCTCGGCCAACTCCTGCATACGTTTGCCGATTCGGCCGGCCGAAGAGAACTCGTCCTCACTCATGGCATTGGCGAGAGCATTCCCCAAGACGAAGACGGCGTGTTTGTGTTCGTTTTTCGACTTGTGGACGTGAGAGGGATCAACCTCAAGTTCCTCGTAGGGTTCAAACAGCGACGGATCAACATCCTCGCGCTCGCGGAAGTGGTTCATGATCGTCACCATCTGCTCGTGCAGTTGCAATAACTCGTCTTTGTGCATGTTACATCGGCTTAGGAGCGTTCGGCAGTTAAGGCTTGTTTCCACCGCGGCACCTCCTGACACGGTGGAATCCGGAGGGCCGATCACTCGCGGGGGAACCACCACAGCCGATGGTCGGTGTCGATCTCGACGGCGACAGGCGCCTCAAGCGCAAGATCACTGGTGTGATTGTGGAGACACTCAACGACTGTGCCATCCGCAAGCCGGACGCGGTATTGCACCATCGGTCCACGGTAGCGCCGATAGCTGATGTGGCCGTCTGCCTGACCGGCGGAAACGGTCCGTGCTGTCACATCGTCCGGTCGGACTAGAATGTCGATCTCCGTGCCGGGTGGACGCTCCGCGAGTCCCTCAAACTGCTCGATTGGAAGGGGTCCAAGGGGTGTCTGTACACCGTTTCGCCGATACACGCCCGGAAGAAATCCAGCGTCACCGAAGAAGTCGGCGACGAACCGCGAGGCAGGACGTTGGAACACTGCCTCCGGGTGGCCGACCTGCTCAAGGCGGCCGTCACGAACGACGGCAATGCGGTCTGAGATGGCGAGTGCCTCCTCTTGATCGTGTGTAACGAACACCGCTGTGACACCAGCGGTCGTGAGGATCCGCCGCACCTCCTCACGCATCTCGACGCGCCGGTCGCGGTCGAGATTCGAGAACGGTTCGTCTAAAAGGATGAGTGCTGGTTCTGGGGCCAGTGCCCTGGCGAGTGCAACGCGCTGTTTTTGTCCGCCGGAAAGGTCCTCGGGGTACTGCTCGCGGTGGGCCTGAAGTCCGACCAGGTCGAAGAGCTCATCGACCCGATCAGCGCGAGCATCCGCCGCGAGGTGCTGGATGCCGAAGGCGACATTCTCCGCGGCTGTCAGGTGTGGGAACAACGCAAACTCCTGGAAAACCAACCCCACATCGCGCTGTTCGGGGGAATAGAAGGTATCGTCGTCGGCAACCACCGTATCGTCGATCGTGATCTGTCCCGCGTCCGGTCGTTCAAGCCCAGCGATCGTTCGCAACGTCGTCGTCTTTCCACAGCCGGACGGACCAAGCAACGTCAGCAGTTCGCCACGGTGGACATCAATCGTGAGGTCCCTGATCCCATCGGTCCCGCCAAAGGTTCGTGAGACATCCGTAAGCGAGAGGATCACGTCTCCGGTGGGGGTTGACTGGTCGACAGCGGTGTCACCCTCGGTGGCGACGTGATCGCGAGACCGGTGACGCGGCGTTGACATTGCGGTGCCTCCCAGTATGTTTAGGTTCACCTAAAAGCATTCCGGAGTTACCGCCCGCAAGAGGATCGATCACTCCGAGGATGGGAGAGTAGCGGGATCCACACCCGGAAGTGGCTCAATCACGAAACGATAGTTCGGGCCGGCCTGATCAAGGTTGTGTGGATTCTCCTCGTTGGTATGTGTAAGACACAGCGCCGCCTCCGCCTCGACAGTTCCGTGGCCGGTCTCCTCCTCGTAGCGTTCGGTTACCAGAAAGACGGCATCCCGGTCACAGTCCCGCCGATGGCAGGTTCGGTCGGCCATACAGGCGGTTTGCACACCACACGAATAAAGCCTCCGCGGCGGCGCTCACTGGAGCCGATAGCGAAGGAGTGCCGCGATCCCGCCGAGATTGTGAAGCCGCTGACCGGGCTCAAACTCCCCCGAGAACACTACGACCTCGCCGCCCTGTTGTTCAACCCGCTCGACCACCTGGTCGACATCAATCGACCACTCACCCGAACCGGCACGTTCCTTGCGGAGCCGATCATCAAGCACGAGGAGTGTCTCGACTGCGCCGTACTCCGCCGCTTCGGCGACCGCCTCAGGACCATAGGCGACCTTCGCACCGTCGGCAATCCGCTCCATGAGGACGTCGATAAGTTCTGCCTCCTCGGCGATCCGCGTCTCCTCGCGCACGTCTTCGACGGCTCCGCGCTTGAGGGCCTCATGGACCCCGCGGTCGCCGCCAGCACTCGTGTCGACCGTCGAGAGTCGATCGGCAAGTTCAGGCGCCGCTTCGACGATATGCTCGCGGGCGTCCTGTTTGGTGAATCCCGGGCCAGCCAGGACAATCGCGTCCGGATCCATCCTGACAAGCGCATCGGTCAGTTCCTCGAAGAGTTCACTCCGGGCACGGGCGTACTCGCCCTTACCGGTCGTCCCGGTAAACCGGCCGCGCTGTTCTGTGCCATACTCCTCAACCGTGTACACGACCGCCTCTCCCTCTTCGACGGTTGCGATTGTAACCTCCGGTTGATCGGTGGTTGCCGCCGCCTCCGCAAGACGCTCACGCTGATCGGGTTTGAATATCTTCTCGATGTCGAGTTCGTCGTGGACCTCAATATTGAGCGTGTGATGAAGACCCAGTTGGTCCTCCCGGGAGCACTCAGCGATGACACCGCCGATCCGGAGTCGATTTGCGAACTTGTGGAACTCAACATCCTCGACATCGAGTGCAACCCAGATATGTTCGCGTTCGCCGCCGGTATCCCGGAGCTGATCGTCCTCGCGCTGAATCCGCCGGGTCGTATCGCCGGCGACCCGGTCACCCGGTTCGATCACATACTGGAGATGCCACAGGTCATCGAGGCTATCGGGGACAACCGTCACCCGCTCGCGCTCGCCTTCAAGTTGCTCCCGGTCCTGGATGCGCATGTCGATATTGACGGCAGCCGGTCGTAAGTGTGCTACTCTTCGACGATTCGACTGCCGCCTGGCGGAAGAAAGTGCTGGATGCGGTCGGGGCTGGCGACCGCACGGACAAAATCGGTGTCACGGAAACGTTCGCGAAAGGTCCGGTAAATCCGCTTGGCGACATCGCCCTGGGCATACCGTCCAGGCTCGACGTGAATGGCGGTCACGGTCCGCTCGTCGATCCCGACCGGCGGCCCACCGATGACTCGTGTATCCGGTTCGCAGGAAATCCCGACCGCCACACCGACGGCAACATCGTCGTAGTAGGTGCGGTCACCGCGGATCGCGAAGGCCCCCTTCTCAAGAAACTCACCACTTTCAGGGGTCTTCGAGACCTGATCGTGGTCGACGGCGTAGACATCACCGGCATAACGACCATCCTTCCAGATCGACGAATACGACACGGCGAACTGGGCGGCCTCCCGTTCGGCCTGTTCGGGGATAGTCACGTCTGCCCCTGATTCGCTCGGTCCGGCGGCCTTGAGAATCGTCACCGGACCGCCGCGCGCCTGTGTGTGCAAGAATCGATCGCCCGGTTCGAGGTACTTCTTGACGAGCGCCTCGTTCTGATCGGCGTCCCGTCCGCCGATGACCAGAAACCCATCGCGGGTCCGGTACCACCGGAACTGCTCGTACCAGGCATC
>CAZFMU010000133.1:0-5009 GCA_964520165.1 uncultured Salinarchaeum sp.
TGGGCTGTTCGCCCAGGCGTCGCTGTGCGGATTCTGATTCTGACATAGTCGTCTGATGGATAGTACTACAGCGGTTCAATATAAACCTTACTAGCTCGGTACTCCATCGGCGAGGAACGTGCCTGTCTTATCCACGGAGGCTCCGCTTTCGTTTGACCTCGGACACTCCAGCTGGGAGGAAAGGCCTACGGGTTGGCGCATGCAAGGGGTGTATCGCGCCAGTCGTATCGCCGGACTGCCCGGTCTTCGCGCTCGTCGAGTCCGTGTGGATTGATGTCGATGTCGTCGGCCGCCCGCCGTGCCTTAAGCCCCTCTCGGACACCAGCAACGAACCCGCCGGCGGCCTCACGAAGCCCGCCTCCGACCGCTGTCGGTGAGGTATCGCCACGGACCAGACCGAGCGTCGTCCCAGCAAGCGACCCGAGACCGATCCGGAGCAGTCGCCGCCAGTCGAGGGTACCGTTCTTGCACCGACGGTATGCCCCAGACCGGTATCGGTGTGCCGGCTCAAGTTCGAACGTCTCCTCGGTTCCGTATGCCCCGGTGACCGCCATTGATGCCGTCCGTCGCGCCCGGTAGCCGGCGCTGTCGAACCGCTCCCAGAGGTCGCGCATACTCCCGACAACAAGAGCTTCATCAAACCCATTTAACGCGCCGAGAACGGCCCTCCGGAAGGCGACGTTCTCCGGATTGAACGTTCCAGCCGGCGGCCAACAGGCACGCGCCCCCTGCGTCGGCCCCGTTACCGCGTCAGCCCCGTCACTCAGGGCGTCACGGACTGTCGCCGCCCACCCTGGTCCGACGAGCCGGTTATATCGCAGGATGCTCACGGCATCACCGGTTGCCGCCTTGATGCCGGCGTTGCGTGCGACACTGACGTTTCGTTCGGCCGTCTCAATGAGCACGTCAACGTCAGACCGATCGACGATCATACCGGTGGTGCCGTCGGCAGAGGGCCCGTTTACGACAATCACCTCGGCGTCCGGCGCGTGGTCCGCAAGCGCATCGAGACACGCCTCAAGGCGATCCCGGCCGTTGAGCGTCGGGACAACCACCGAGAGGTCCATTATTCTAATCTGGCGTACCGGTGAATAAAAGCCGTGTGATCCGCCCGACGGTCAGGAATCGACGGCGGCGGTCCAGTATGACACCGACGCGACCCGTCGGCTTGCCGGGTGTCGACCGAGCCGACGGTCGATTGTCCGGAAGGGTTCGGCGACCGACCGGGGGAGTTGCCGGTAGAAGCCATACGGGAAAATGAAGTCGTGTTGTTCATCGACCAGTTCAAGATCGGCGCTACCCAACAGCGATTCGACCTCCGCTCGTGAGTACAGCCGTGATCCCATCGGAAGTGCGAAATTGTACAGGCTTCGGGCGCTGTGGCGCTTGAACGTGTCGAATACGACAATGTCTCTTGTGACTCGTCGCATCTCGGCGATAAACGCCTCTGGCGTCGGTGCAAGGTGGAAAAACCGCATCGCGACAACCGCATCAAAGTGATCGTCCGGAAACGGCAGCCGACCGGCGTCGCCCCGAAGAAACTCGATATGGTCGGCAACACCGGCCGATTGGGCCTTGGCCCGCCCCTGTGCGAGCATCGGTTCTGAGATGTCAAGCCCGACGATATCAGCCCCCTGTTCGGCGAGCAGCGTCGTGAACCGCCCGGTGCCGCAGGCGATCTCAAGGATGGACCGGTCCTCGACGGGGGCCACCGCCTCAAGGACCGCCCGTTTCTCGCGCCGATCGATCAGACGGCCCCCACCGGAGAACCGCTTGTCTTCGTATTCCTCGGCGACATCGCTCGCCTGGTACCATTCCTGCCCCTTCACGAGTTGACGGTCGGCGCCCGGTGTCATAAATGGTGCCGAGACGGAGTCGGGCCTGCCGAGGGGTTATACACCTTATATTGTCTCTATTGTATATATGCAAATATAGATAAGTTTTACCAGGTACCTCGGACACGACTAAATATGAGCACTGGCACGGCCACGGACGAGGCGACACCCGTTGAGGACCTCACGCAGTCGGAGTACCGGGAACGGCTCCGGGAACTGCCCCCAAGCGCGAAACTCGTCGCGAAGGTCCTCGAAATCGATGCCCCTCTCTCACAGGGCCAACTCGCCGAGGAAACGCTACTGCCGGACCGGACTGTCCGATACGCCTTGAACCGGCTTGAGGACACTGACATCATTGACTCGCGGTACAGCTTCCGTGACGCCCGCAAGCGGGTGTACTTCCTGCGGGTTTCGGAGTTCTCGACGCGTCCCTGACGTTCCGTCGGGACATATTTACTCGTCGGCCCCCCAGCCTGGGGTATGTATCCCCCACGCTCAATCGTCACCGGTGTGTTGTGCCGCACCGTCGTGACCGACCGACACCCCGCGTGTGTGATGTCGCACGCGGCCAGGAATGAGTGACTCCGACCGGCCGGGTGACCCCGGCGACACGCCGACTGGGACCACAGACCCAACTGCGGACGTTCCAACCTTGGAGGACGAGTATCTCCAGACCATCAGCCGACGGCTCGTGCACAACTACGATCTTGAGCAGGACTATCGCGTCCGCGGGGAGTCGTTCGCGCTGTACGGCCATATGGAGTTGCACAGCCAGAAGCACGTACTGCATTCTGCGCTGTCGATTGCCCACCACGAGGCCCACGAGCACGTGTTTCTCCAACGGAGCAAGACGCTCTCACAGCGGGCAATTGACGACGCGATTGAACTAGGACACGACCTCGCCGAGGCGTGGATTGATCCCAACGAGGAGCACTACTCGACGGAGTTCATCTTCGGGTTCGTCGTCCCCGAGATTCCGACCGACCTCGCCTCAACCGTCCGCGACATCGACGAGCGGACACTACTCAAATTCGGGTACAACGGTCATTACGACATCGGGATCGTCCTCGTTGCCCCAGAGACAAAACAAATCGTCGCCAGCGAGTCGGTCGATATCGTTGATGCCCTCCGGACGTGGGAACCGATCGAACAGAACAACACGGGCTGGCTCGGCCGTCTCGCGCGACGGTTACGGCCGTAGCCACGTATTGTCCGCGAGAAGAGACTCCGACGAGGTGAGTTAGTCGTCCTGGCGCGTGCCTCCGTCAGCAGCGACCGCACCGCTGCCGGTACCGCGCACGCTCCGGATGTTCCGGTAGCCCTGTCGCAGTAGACTCAGTGCCAGTCCAATCAGCGTCAGCGCGATGAGGAACTGGACGACCGCCGAGGCCTGTGCTAGTAGAGTTGTCTCGGGGCTGGTGGTGATGCCCAGCAGTCGACCGCCGAGCACCTGGTAGAACGCGACCCATGCCAGTCCGGAGATACTGACGACCGCCATCAGCACCATCGGTCCACCGGTCGAGATCAGCTGTTTGGACTCGTCCCAGTTGGCCAGCCAGACGGTCCCGGTGAGTAGGGCCATCCCAGCCAGCAGCTGGTTGGCACCACCAAAGAGCGTCCAGAGGTCGGCCCACCGGCCGCTTCCGAGCAGGAAGAAGGCCACGACGACGATGATGCTCGTGTTGACATACCGGTTCGCGCCGTACTGCTGGAGGGTCGTTTCAGGCGTGCCGATGACCTCCTCCATCATGTACCGCCCCAGTCGACAGGCGGTATCCATGCTCGTCAGCAGGAATGCCGACAGCACGAGTGCCATGAACACCTCGGCGACACCGAAGGGAATGCCGAGCGTCGTGAGAATCGCCCCGCCGCCCTCGGCGAAGTTCGGCAGTGCAAGGCCGATCCCGCCGGTATCCGCTGGGATCGCGATCACGGCGACCGTTGAGATGGCGACCGCGGCGAGCAGCCCTTCGCCGAGCATTCCGCCGTAGCCGATCAATCGGGCGTCGGTCTCGCGGTTGAGTTGCTTTGCGGTCGTCCCGGAGGAGACCAGCGAGTGGAATCCGCTGATCGTGCCACAGGCGATTGTGACGAACAACAGCGGGAACAGCGGCATCAACGGCAACTGGTCGGCGAAGGGACTCCCGCCCCCGAAGAAGCCATACCAGGCGTCGAGTTGGATCGAGAGGCTCTCGACACCGGCCTCCTGGGCGCCGGGGCCTACGCCGGTCACGAACGTGCCGACAACAACCGCCAGCAGTGCTCCACCGACACCCGCGTACAGCAGAAACGACGAGAGGTAATCCCGCGGCTGAAGCAACATCCAGACCGGGAGGACACTCGCGAGCCCACCGTAGACGAGGATGACCATCACCCAGGCGCCGATGTTCTGGCTCCCGAGGAGACTAGGCACGAATCCGGGCAGCGAACTGAAGAGGGTAATAACGCCCTCTTGGGAGCCCACCATTGCAATCGGATACTGGATCCCCACCCACACGGACCCGAACACACCAGCGACAAAGACGATCGTGCCAATGCTGAAGGGCAGTCCGAATTGGTAGAGGTAGATCCCGAAGATGAATGCAAGGCCGATATAAACAATCCCGGCAGTTGCCGCCGGTGGGTAGGCGTTGAACACGACGGCAATGACGAGTGCGAAGACCGCGACGACGAGGATGATCAACAGGAACGCGAACCACAACAGCATGTTCTTGCCCCGCGTGCCCACATACTGACCGATGATGTACCCGATTGAGCGGCCCTCGTGTCGGATACTGCTCGTCAGCGCGGTGAAGTCGTGGACGGCTCCCAACAGCGGGTTGCCGATTGCGACCCAGAGAAACGCGGGGACCCAGCCCCACACGAACGTGGCGGTGATCGGGCCGACGATTGGTGCGCCCCCGGCGATCGAGGAGTAATGGTGCCCGAGGAGAACGGGTTTCTTTGCCGGTACGTACTCTTGTCCGTCTTCGTATCTGTGCGCCGGTGTCTCGCTTCCCTCGTCCAGTTCGTAAAACTGTGAGAGGTACCGTCCGTAGCCTAGGTAGGCCACGGTGAAGATCGCGAGTACCAGCGCTACGATCCAGATGACTCCTGCCATTAGTGGATCCAGCCCCACATCAGTAACTGAGGACTATAAATATAATTGAAGTACGTTGATTAATATTTGTGATC
>CAZFMU010000134.1:0-4974 GCA_964520165.1 uncultured Salinarchaeum sp.
GCCTCGCGAGCCTCGTGGGCCAGCTCGGTCGATCGCTCGCTATCCTCTTCAAGGAGCGCATCCATCGCCGTGTCGATCACCGAAGTCGCCTCCTCATGTAGTTCCAACAGTGCCTCAGCAACCTCGTCGCTAACGGTCTCAAGCTCAATTGCGACTTCACTGATCTTGGCGGCGTGATCGGCGATCCGCTCAAGCTGGCGGGCGCTTGAGTGGTAGTCGAAGGTCACTTCGCGAGGCATCCCGAGTTCCTCAATCTCCTGAGAGGAGCGAAGCGTGCCGCGGAACGTCCGGGAGACAACGAACCAAAGCCGATCAACATCGTCATCGCGCTCAATCACGCTCTTGGCGAGATCGTCGTCGTTTTCGATAACCGCATCGACCGCGTCCTCAAGCATCGTTCGGGCGATCAGCCGCATGCGCGTAACGGCCCCGTGGATCGAGAGCTCCGAGGAGTCAAGGAGGTCCTGAATGACCACCTCGTTGTCGGCCTCCTCAAGCACCTCGACACCGACGAGACCCTGGACCGCCTCGCGGATGGTCTGGCGCTGGTCCGCAGAGAACGCCTCGGACTCAAGCACGATAATGTCGAAGCCGCTGACGTACATCGTCATGATCGCGCTGACAAGACGATCGCCCTGTAGACCGGTGACATCAAGTCGGCCCTTCGAACGGGTCTCCTCCCGCTGGGGGGCGATCATCAGGGCGTCCTGCTCTTGATGGAACTGTACCTCGCTCCCCGATTCGATCCCCTGTTCGGTCGCCCACTCTTTCGGCAGCGAGACGGTATACGTCGAGCCGCCGGTGAGTTGGACCTTCCGGGTTTCCATATGTATACGTACGGATCGGCTCCATAAAATTGTTCTCAAATATATATCGTCCGTATGTATCAGGTAGACAATGGACGAGACACCGCGTCTATCCATACCGTAAGAGCAAATTTAACAGATGAAACGACGATAACGAAGATATATAGACCGCTATCGGGCCGCCGGTCGCTACTGCGGGTCGTCCGGTTCGGCGGAATCGGGGTGCCCCCACGGGCCGGCACGCTTGGGGCGGGCGGTCACCGGGCGGACATCAAGTGACTCGTCCTGTGCCTCAAGCGCCTCAAGCACGGCCTTTGCGCTGGCGACCGTCGAGAAGTAGGTCACCTCCTCCTCGACACACGCTTCGAGAGCCGGGCGGTCACGTGAGACAACAAGGTCAACCTCCCCCCGTTGGATCGCGCTGACACGATCGTCGAAGTCGGTGACGGTGAAGTGCTTCTCGAAGCCCTCAACCGGCAGATCGACGATGGCCGTCCCCTCCGATGGGATCGGCTTGCCGACAGCCCGCTGGGCCTTGTCATAGGCCCGCCCGAAGGAGTCGGCCGTGCCCATGACCTCACCGGTAGATTTCATCTCGGGGCCGAGCCGGGGATCCGATCCGGGCAGCCGGTCGAAGGGCAGGACAACCTCCTTAATCGAGGTCTGTTCGGGGATCTGTTCCTCGATGTCGAGATCCGCGAGCGAGCGACCGGTCATGACCCTGGCGGCGATCCGAGCAATGTCAACGCCGGTGGTCTTCGAGACGAACGGGACCGTCCGCGACGACCGGGGGTTGGCCTCAAGGACGTACACATCGCCGTCTTGGACGGCCAGTTGGACGTTCAATAGCCCGACCGTCTCAAGTGCTTGTGCGATGTCCTCGGTGACCTCGCGCACCCGAGCAAGGGTGTCGTTCGACAGCGACCGTGGTGGGATCGCACACGCCGAGTCCCCGGAGTGGACCCCGGCGGACTCAACGTGTTCCATGACACCGCCGAGAAGTACGTTCTCACCGTCGGCCACAGCGTCAACATCGAGTTCGATGGCGCCGTCAAGGAACTCGTCGATCAGGATGGGTTTATCCGGTGATACCCGGACCGCCTTCTCGATGTACTCGACAAGCTGGCCGTCGTCGTAGACCACGTCCATGGCCCGGCCGCCGAGGACGTACGACGGACGGACCAACACGGGGTACCCGATCTCGTTGGCGAGTTCAAGTGCCTCCTCGCGGGAGGTCGCTGCCCCACCCTCGGGCTGAGCGATCCCCAGGTCATCAAGCAGTCGGTTGAACCGATCCCGGTCCTCGGCGAGGTCCATCGCCTCGACACTCGTACCGAGAATCTCACAGTCAAGTTCGCGGCGGTCCAGTTCCTCGGCCAGCGGCTCACCAACATCGACGGAGGTCTGTCCGCCGAACTGGACCATCACACCATCGGCGCCGGTCGCCTCAACGACATCGGCGACCTCCTCGGCGGAGATCGGCTCGAAGAACAGCCCGTCGGAGGTGTCGTAGTCCGTCGAGACGGTTTCGGGGTTGTTGTTGATGACGTGGGCCTCGATGCCCTCCTGTTCGAGTGCCTGGACCGCGTGCACGGTACAGTAATCAAACTCGACACCCTGGCCGATGCGGATCGGTCCGCCGCCGACGATGACGACACTCTCGACATCCTGGTCCATCATGAGTTCGTCACGACCGGTCGAGAGCCCGCTTGCAACAGGGCGCCGTGCTGAGTAATAATACGGCGTCGAGGCGGCGAACTCACCGGCGCAGGTATCGACCTGCTTGTAGGTCCGGTCAGGTGAGGCGGCATCGACCTCGTCGATCGCCGTCGCTTGCGGGCGCGGGAGTGTTGAAGCCTCGGTGGCGTCAAGACCCGCCGCGAGCTGGGCGTCGGTAAAGCCGAGTTCGGCCGCCGATCCGAACTCGCCATCCTGTGCGCGTTCGGCCGCCTCAACAATTCGGCCATACCGTTCAATGTACCACTCGCGGATCCCCGTGAGATCGCTAATCTCCTCGACGGTATACCCACGTTCGAAGGCCTCGAAGATGGCATAGGGGCGATCCGGCGTCGGCGTCTCGAGGTAGGCCATCTCGAGGGCGCGATCGTCGACGGTCTCCCAGTCGACCGCCGGAGAGTACTCCGAGGAGCGAAGCGCCTTGAGCAGTGACTCCTCGAAGGTTCGGCCGATAGCCATTGCCTCGCCCGTGGACTTCATCGCGGTTCCGAGGTCGAATTCGACATCGTCGAACTTGTCAATCGGCCACCGCGGCACCTTTGTGACGATATAGTCAATCGCGGGCTCGAAGGCGGCGGTCGTCTCGCCGGTGATCTCGTTTTCAATCTCGTGGAGTCGCTTGCCGAGTGCGACCTTCGCGGTGACCCGCGCGATCGGATAGCCGGTTGCCTTCGAGGCCAGCGCTGAGGATCGCGAGACCCGCGGATTGACCTCGACGACGCGGTACTCCCCGGCGTCGGTGCCGTCATCGTGCCAGGCAAACTGGATGTTACAGCCGCCGTGGATACCCAGGTCGCGGATGACCTTCAACGCGACATCGCGCATTTCCTGGTGGCCCTTGTCGGGGATGACCTGACTCGGGGTGACAACCGTCGACTCACCGGTGTGGATCCCCATCGGGTCGATATTTTCCATGTTACAGATGATCACACACGAGTCGTCGGCGTCGCGCATGACCTCGTATTCGAGTTCGATCCACCCCTCAATCGACTCGGTGATGAGCACTTCGTTGTTCCGCGAGAGCCGCAGTCCCCGCCGGACCCGCTCAAGTAGCTCGTCCATCTCGTAGACGACCCCTGAGCCGGAGCCGCCAAGCGTGTAGGTCGTTCGGGCAATGACGGGGAGGCCGCCGACCGCCTCGACCGCCGCCTCAACCCGGTCAGACAGCTCCTCCGTCGAGAGTTCGGTCACCGTCTCGTCATCGGTAAGCGAGATGGTCGTCGACTGGGGCACCGGCTCGTTGAGGTCGCGCATCCGCTGACGGAACAGATCACGATCCTCGGTCGCGTAGATCGTTTCGAGCGGCGTCCCCATGATCTCGACGTCGTGCTCCTCGAGAATACCACGTTCGGCGAGTTCGGCGGTCACGTTAAGCCCGGTCTGTCCGCCGAGACCGGCAATGACGCCATCGGGCTCCTCAGCTCGGATGATCTCGGCGATCGCATCCGGTGTGATCGGTTCGAGATACACCTGATCGGCCATCTCGGGGTCGGTCATGATTGTCGCCGGGTTGGAGTTCACCAACACCACCTCGGCACCCTCTTCCTGGAGGGCTCGACAAGCCTGCGCACCCGAGTAATCGAACTCGGCCGCCTGGCCGATCTGAATCGGCCCCGACCCGATCAACAGGATTTTACGCCCCTCGCCAGCCTTGCCTTGCCCGGTTGGCATCGTTCCAAGTCACTGGAGCCAATACATGCTAATAAGCCCGGCGAAACTTCGAACTTGACTGTGAGGGCCTCACACTGTCGGCCACCGATCCGATCTTTGGGAGTCCTCAAGTACACCGCAAGGATATCCCTCAGGCAACCGCACGCGGGGGGCACAGCCGTGGTATCGGTCACAGCCGGTAGCGATAGGGCTGGTCCTGGATCACGTCAACCTCGTCGTACTCGGCGCGAGTTCCGAGCACGGTGGCGACACGGTGAGGACTATCCACGCCGGCATCGGCGTCAAGCGCCTCGACGATCTCGCGGGCGGTAAGGGGCTCGTCGGCATCCTCCAGGATCGAGCGGATGTGCTCGAACTCCCGGTGGCGGGCTGACATGCCTACGCATACACTAGGGCTAATCCGGCATAAAACGGTGTCAGACAGCCGTATGACGACGGTTGTATGCGACCGGTGACTGACAGCCGTGTACCAGGTGCCGGGGACGACCGAACGAGCGTGGGACTAAACCGGTATCTCGGGTGACAGATTCGGAACTGTTATCACCGTGGGCCGTATCTCTCGAAGTACAATGCCAACTGGCGAAGTTGATTTCTTCAACGACACTGGCGGCTACGGATTCATCTCGACGGCGGACTCCGAGGAGGACGTGTTCTTCCACATGGAGGATGTTGGCGGTGAGGATCTGACCGAGGGCACCGAGCTCGAATTCGACATCGAACAGGCCCCCAAGGGGCCCCGAGCGACGAACGTCGTTCGGCT
>CAZFMU010000135.1:0-4967 GCA_964520165.1 uncultured Salinarchaeum sp.
CGTCGCCGCTTCGATATCGCGCTTCTCACCCTCCCGGCGATTGCCATGGGCGCCGGCTTTCTCCCCAGCCGCCCCACCAAGCGCGCGCTCGGCTTCGCGTACACCGATCCCACGCCGCTCACCGCCTACACGAGCCACGTGATCCATCTTGACGCCGGCCACCTCGGGGGCAACCTCATCGCGTACGGGCTGCTCGCGGGCACGTTCTACGCGCTGTGTCATAGCGCCACCCACAAGCCGTTCTGGCGGACCTTCACGAGTGCCTACCTCCTTGCGTTCCCGCCGACACTCGCCGCGCTCAACCTCGCGCTACGTCGCGAGGCGATCAGCGTCGGCTTCTCGGGCATGAACACCGCGCTTTTGGGGGCGCTGCCCGTGGGACTTGCCCTGTTGCTCGCCGACCGGACGGATTTTCCCCTCCGGGATGCGCCAGCCCTCTTCGTGCCCGGCCTGTGGGCCATCGTCCTCGCCGGGCTCCCACAGACCCGGTGGACGACCCTCGCCATCGCCGGCGTTGTGGTACTCACGCTGCTCTATGGGGGTGCCCTCTGGCGGCACCGTCCCCGGCCGGTTCGAGTGCGCCTGACCGGTCTCCTCCGCGATCGGACCCTCGGCAACGCGAGTGCCGTCGTTCTCGTGGTGCTTCTTGTCTACCCCTTGGTGGTTTTCTCGGCGGGCGTTGACGCCGACGGGGCCGTCCCGAACCACTATGTTCACTTACTGGGGTACGCACTCGGCTTTCTCGTCGCCTTCAGCGCCGCGGTCCTGCTGGAATCGTGACCCAACGTTTATATAATATAACCATAGATTCCAGTACAGCGTGACAGTGCGGCATCTCCTTGCGGCACTCCTCTTGGTCACAGGGACCGGCGTGGCGCTGTCAACCGGCGCCGCCCCGACCGGCGACCAGGTCAACTCGACGACGCTCGTGCCGACCTCCGAGTACGCCACCCTTGAGAACACGACCACTGCCTCGGACAAGGAGCTCGCGTTGCACTTCGATGGGACCGTCGCCGATGGCGATGGGGTGAATCCCGATGCCGTCACGACCGTCGAGGATGTCTTTGCGATCCACAACGCCGACAACGAGACCACCGCCGAGATCTACATCTCCGATCACCCAACAGGGCTCACCTTCCTCCACGACGGGGCGGTCTTCAACGAGTCGAACGCCGCCGAGGTCGACCCGAACGACGATGTCTCGGTATCGGTGCGGATCAACACCACCGGCGACACAACGGTCGACGGCGGGGACTTCACCATTGAGGCCCACCCGGCCTGAGGCCACCCGGCCGCGGCGTGTAGACCACGTTTTATATACACTGATGACACATCCCTGACCATGCGCCGGGTCCTGGCGGTCACCGTCCTGCTCGCGGGCGTTGCGCTCATGCTCTCGACGGGAGCGCTCGCGCCGGGTGGCGATCGGGTGGGTGACGTGGTGCTTGAGCCCACCTCGCCGTACGCCACCACCGAGAACACCTCGACGGGCCCGCAGATCGAACTGTCCTTCGGCGACGCCGAGACCGGCCTGAACCCCGACGCAATCACCACCTTCGATTCGGTCTTTGCGATCCACAACCGCGGAAACGAGTCCGCCGCTGTCTACATCGAGGACGCCCCGGTGGGGCTCACCTTCCACTCCGGTGGTGCGCCGCTCACCGAGGCGAACGCCCGGACCGTCGCCCCCAACGGGTCGATCCCGGTGTCGGTCGTCGTCGATACAACCAGGGCAACCACCGGCGAAGGCGACTTCTCGGTTGTCGCCGAACCCGCCACCCCTGCGCCGGACGACCCGCAGGTGACCGTCATCGACCGGGGTACCGACACGCTCGTGGTGACGATTGACGGCGCCACCGCGGACCGCCAGCCGGTGCCCATCACCGAACGGGCCGGGTCCGAGGCCGAGGCAAGCCTCACCCGCATTGCCGTCGACACCACCGGACCGACACAACTGAACATCACCCCGACGATGCCCGACGGGGCGATCGGTGTTGCCGACGCGGACACCGAGCTTCTCGGAGCGGTCGACGTGAACGCGAACACCACCATCGAGGACGCCCGGGTCGTCTTCACCGTTGACGCCGCACAACTCGCCGACGGCACCCCGGTCGGCTTCCACGAAACCGCCGACGGGTGGGAGACCGCCGACACGACGGTTCTGACCCAAACCGGAGACACCGCCACAATCGCCGTCGATGTCCAGCACTTCTCAATGGTCGCCCTCGGCGTCGCGCCGGCGGAGCCGGCCGATACGACGCCGTCGAGCGATGATGATGACACCGAGACGAGTGCTGACCCGGATGAGGACTCGGCCGGCGTGACCCCACCGACCGACGACACCACGGGCAGCGGCCTCGCCGATGAGGACACACAGCCCCAACCGAGTGAGGACACCGATTCGACGCTTCAGGCGCCGACAACGGCCACCGCGCCCACAATCGAGGAGTCGGCCGTTGGCCTGCGTGGTGGCCTGTTCGTCCTTGGCGCCGTGCTTGTTGTCCTGTCAGTGCTCGTTCTCGCGCGCCGACACCTCTCGTGAGTGAGACGTCGAACGGGAGCTTTATGTAATCGACCAACAACGACTTCGCCCGGGGGGAATGACCTGGCGTCGTCGGCTCGGACTCGCACTACAGGCGCTGTTGTTGATCGCCGTGCTGTCGCTGGCGGTCGGCAACGCCATCGGCCAGCCGATCCTCTTGAGCTACGTCGAGACCGGCTCGATGGATCCGACGCTCAATCCCGGCGATGGGTTCGTGGCGGTTCCACAGGCCGCCAGCGGCGACATCGAGGAGGGTGACGTTATCGTCTTCCGCGCCGTCGAGATCCAGGGCGGCGGCCTCACCACCCACCGCGTTGTCGGCGAGACCGAGCGGGGATACATCACCCGTGGCGACGCCAATCCCTTTACCGACCAGGACAGCGGCGAGCCGCCCGTCAAGGACGCCCAGATCGTCGCGACCGCCCTCCAGATCGGCGGCACGGTCATCGAGTTTCCGCACCTCGGCACGGCGGCGATGGCCCTTCAGGGCGCCCTCGGCGGTGCCCAGCGGTGGCTCGCGGCGACACTCGGCACCCGCAGCCTGCTGGGCAGCCAGGGCATCGCCTTCGCGCTGTTCGGCCTCTCGATGATCGCCTACGTCGGGGACGTCCTCCTTGATCGTTACCGGCCGGACACGAAAGCCCGCGAGCGCGATCGCAGCCGCGACTCCGGCGTGTCGACGCGGTTGTTGATTCTTGGTAGCGCGCTTGTCGTCGTCGCCTCCGCAACCGCCGCGATGGTCGTTCCGGCGGGCACGACCGAACTCGGGATCGTCAGCGCCGAGTTCACCTCCGAGCAGCCAACGGTCATTCCCCAGGGGACCACCGGCGAGTTGCCCTACGCACTGGGCAACGGTGGGCTCGTCCCCGCAATCGCCTACGTCACCGGCACCAGCGAGGAGGTCACCACCAGCCCCGAGCGCGTCCGGCTATCACCACGCTCACAGACGGAGGTCACCGTCGCCATTGATGCCCCGCCCGAAACCGGCTACTACCGGTATTACGTTGCCGAACACCGGTATCTCGCCGTGTTGCCGCCGGGGCTCATCGACTGGCTCTACCGCGTGCATCCGTGGCTGCCGATTCTCGCCATTGACGCGCTCATTGGTGGTGCCATCTATCTGGTCGGCCTGGCGCTTCTGCCAGGCGGCAACACGCGGCTGCGGCGGCGTTCTCGTGACACATCGCGATGACCATGTACTATCTATGCACATCCACGACCGGAGGGATCGCCCGATGAGTACCGACGATGGGCCGGACCGGCGCACGCTGGCGATCCGATCCGCCCTCGCGGAGTACCTCCCGGTCATCATGCTCGTGGCCGTCCTGCTGCTTGCCGCCGGCGGCTGGATCACCTACGGCGCGTACGTCGATCCGGGGACCGAGACCACCCAGGAGACCGTTGGCACGCTTGAGTACTCCGGGAGCTTCGAGCAGGGAGCGACCGTCCAGCGCCAGAACCTCATCTTCCCGGTCGGCACCCGACTGGAAGACCAGCCGGTGTATTTCACGAACATCTCGCCGACCCTCTCGGGGGCGTATACGCTTGATCTGACGACCAACGGGCTCGACTCCGCACGCGCTGAGGTCACGGTCTCGCGGGTAATCCAGTCAACCACCGGCGAGGATACCGTTATCTGGTCCGACAGTCGCCGACTCGGTGAGACCACCGGCGTCGGTGGCGGCGAGACCAGCGTGCGCTTTGCGGTGACAGTCCCCGAGGCGGCCGACCGCATCGCCACCATCGAAGAGTCACTCGGTGGCGGCACAGGCGAGACAAGCGTAGAACTCCAAGCGGAGACGACGCTCGTTGCGAGTGCCGCCGGGCAGACCAAGCGCACGACAACCACACAGGCGCTTCAGCTCAGCCCGGACGATCAGACCTACTCGGTGAACGCCCCTGAATCGGACGGCGGATCGCTTCCGGTGACCGTCACACAGACGGTTCCCCGAACCCCGTCGCTGCTTGAACGCGCCGGCGGGCCGCTGGTGATTCTTCTCGGCCTCACCGGCCTGGGCGTCTCCTGGCGCGCCCGACAGCAGGGTCAACTCGCGCTGACCGAGGAGGAACGCGCGTATCGCGCCTACCGCGACGACTACCGGGAGTTCGAGGAGTGGATCACAACGATTGCCCTGCCCGCCACAGCACGCGATCTGCCGGAGGCCCCCGCCGAGAGCCTCGGCGATCTCGTTGACTACGCCATCGATACCGACAGCGCAGTGATCGAGCACCCCGAGACGGGGACCTTCTCGGTCATCCACGACGGCACGCGCTACGTCTACCAGCCGCCACCGACCCCCGCGGACCGATCGCTCACCGAGGCCCTTGGACTGGACCGATCCGCCGGTGATGATGACGCCGACACGTCCGAGGAGCCAGACGAGGACACGGCGACATCCGAGACGGACCTCGACGCCGACTCCTT
>CAZFMU010000136.1:0-4961 GCA_964520165.1 uncultured Salinarchaeum sp.
CCTGCTTACGGCCGTCTAGCCACTCCGTATCCTACTGCCGACGGCGACGAAAGCCGATTGAGCCCTGACACATCCGGGTCGCACTCGCTGGGACAGCAGCAACCGATCAGTGACTGCATACGGCTTGTGCTGACCTGAATAATGGCCCATTATGTCAGTCAACCGGTGCATAGTGAAGTGTTAGGTGTGCGAAGGATTGGACACCTCTCGAACGAGGGGGCATCCACCATGACAGACGATACCACCGCTGTTCTTGAGCTCTCGCGGCGGCGAGCACTCTCGGCTCTCGGTGTGGCCGGAGTCGCCTCCGCGGGAGCCGGACTCGGCACATCGGCGTATTTCTCCGATCAGGAAACCTACGAGGGCAACCAGCTTGTCGCCGGCTCACTCGATCTCAAAGTCGATTGGGAGGAGCACTACTCCGATTGGTCCCAAGACGAGTTCGAGGGGCTTGAGAATCCGGTGCTCACATCCAACGACGAGATCCCCGACACCTACATCGGGGTCCCCTTCTGCAGTGAGAATCCGACACTGTACATCCACCAGGCAGACCTGCTGACGTTCATGGCCAACACGTCGATCGAGGCGATGCCGGACACAAACAATGACGGCAGCCAGGATCCAATCGACGTGGATGTCTGCTCGCAGCCGTGGGATGTCCCGGAGATTCTCGATCCCGCGGGCCCGCGTACCGACGACGACGCGACCGAGGACACCACCCTCCGCGAGGACGGGACACCCGCTCCGCTTGTCTACCTTGAGGACATCAAGCCCGGAGACTTCGGCGAACTCACGCTGAGTTTCCACCTCTGTGATAACGATGGCTACGTCTGGCTCACCGGCGAGCTCGTTGAAAACGCCGAGAACGGCCTTACCGAGCCCGAGGCGGCCGACCCCGACGAGAACGGCGGCGAGCCCGGCGAACTCCCTGGGGCGATCCAGACCTGTGTTTGGTACGACGAAAACTGTGACAACACCTTCCTTGACCGCGAGACGGAGGTCATGCTGGCCACCGATCTCTCCGAGTCGATAGATTCGAGCGAGCTGCCGGGAACGCCGGCCGGCGTTGACGGCGACACCGGCGATGCCACCATCCTTGAGGCGGTCAGGGCAGCGATCGGCGACTACGACGGACCGGGCTTTCTCAGTCAACTCAACGAGCAGTGTTCACAGGACGTCACAATCGGGGCCATGAGCTTCTCGGAGAATCTCGAACACCAGGATAACGACAACGACGGCGACGACGGTCCGCCACCGGGGAACGACGCCGAGGGGCAGGATGCCGCCCTCGACAAGGCGCTCATGCCTGTCGGAGCCGACAACCAGACCTTCCCGACCGACGATAATCCAAACGCCGGGACGGACAACGGTGGCGCCACCGAGTACGAGGAGCTCAAACAGCTCTTCGGTGGAGGGACCGACTTCAGCGACGAAAACGAGTTCGTCATCGATGACCGAAGCGACGGCACGCCGTTTAACGGTGCCCGATATGATCCGACGATCAGCGGGAACGACGATTACACGCTGGGCAACGGCAACGACACGTTCGTTGCGGAGCGTCCCTATACCGGCGATGGCGATTCGACGCCGGACGACGGTCTCGTGAAGGCCATCCAGGCACTGTTGCCGGAGGGTGAGACCTACGAGTGGCAAGAACGACCGGGCGTGACCGTCGACGAGCCAATCCGCGGCATCGATCCCTCGGGGAACGCGTCAGAACCGGGCGCCGCCCGAAAGAAGCTCGTGTATATCGAGGACGGTTCGTACTCTGGAGTTGGCGAGGACGACCCCGAACCAATCTTCGATCCCGGCAATATCGAAGAAAGTGCACGAAGTGTTCGAGAGAATGCCGAAAACCTCGGCATCGACATTCAGCCGATCCTGGTTAACGAAGATCCCTCAGCCAATGACGTGCTTTTCGCCGAAATACTGGCGACGACCGCTGAACAGCCGTTGTTCGTCAATCATTACGATGATCCGACGGCGACGTGTCCCGACGCCGTCGCCAACGCCGGCTACGATTGCACCTCGATGGTGGATGCAATGGAGAGTGTCCGAAATCAGATCTGTGCGGGCGGCGGCGGCGATGAGGAGGTCATCTTCCAGGGCAGTCTCGGCGCACTGCTTGACCGACTCAGTCAGGGCGTTGGGCTGCCGTTAGATGGCGACCCGACAACGCCGTTCGATGAGGTGACCGGCGATCCGACCGATCCCAATCGCGAGTGCTTCGTCGGATCGAGTACCTACTGTCTCGGGATCGAGTGGTGGCTGCCCGTTGACCACGGCAATGAGGTCCAATCAGACAGCGCCGCCTTCGATCTCGGCTTTTATACCGAGCAGTGTCGACACAACAACGGCGCCGGACTCCCGCCGGAGGAGGGCCAATCGGTTAACAACTCAACCACAGACACCTCGGCGAACAACTCAACGTCCTGAGGAGATCGGTCCAGGCGTCAGATCCCTCGCTGGGACGCCCTCGTACGACCATCACTTACATTACACAGCGGACACCCACACGGACCGATAGTGTCCTTTCGGCAGAATCGGAATCACGTTCAGAGGGGGACCGGCCGGTGGAGCCTACCCATTCATGATGCAGATCTGCCGGTCGAAGTGAGCGTCGATGTAGTTGACGTCGTGTTGCCAGTTCGTTTCCGGGCCGGTATCGCCACCGGCTGGGTTGAACGCTCGGCTGATGCCATTCAGGTGGATGCGGTAGCCGCCCTGTTCGTAACTTGCCGGCACCTCAAAGACGACCGTCTGCTGGTGCTCCCGGTCGTTGACCGCGTTGTGCCAGTAGGTGTAGTGGTTCGACGAGCTCCCACCGGAGGACGGCTGGACAACTGGCGGGTGCTGATCACAGCCGTACGCCGAGGCCCGAACACTACGGAAGTGCTCCCCCCAGGCGCGGAAGGTCACCCGGATGCCGATATCCACCCCTGGCGGGCGCTCGATGGTCGGACACGCCGCGGAGATGTCATTGTCCCACTCCGCCGGGGACTCGTCCATGCGTCCCCACACAATGCGACTGATGTCGAGGTTCGGCGCCCGGTTGTCAACCTCGATTGTATACGACGGGGAGGTTGTCGAGAGCGGCGTCATATCCTCGTCCGCGAGCTGGAGGCGCACCTCGTAGGGGCCGTTGGGATACTGGCGGGTGTTCCAGTTGAGCACCCAGAAGGGGAACAACAGCGGATTATCCGCGAGCGTTTCGCCGTAATAATCCTCCAGATACGGGACATCGAGAATCGGGTACCACCCGTCGCCGGAGGCCGGGGTGACATGGACCGGATCGCGACCGATAGCAGGAACGTACCACTCGTGGCCGGTAAACGGCTGCTCGGTGCCCCCATCGTGGGTGTACAACACCCGATAGTAGGAGGCCTCCTCGAAGCGATGGCACCCGTGTAACTGGAGTGTTCCGGCGAACGGCGCCGTGCCGTCCGGTCGGCCGCCGGCCGGCATCGGATCCGGTTTGGGCCGGTTGACCTGCAGGGCGTATCCGGAGGCATCGTCGTACGTCGGCGTTCGGGTCGGCATCATCCCGATCGATTCAATCGAGGGGCCCTCACACGTGACGTTCTCAGGCGTGAGCCCGTCACAGACCGGCACCGAAAGCGCATCATCAGAGGCGACAAGGTCAACCTCTAACGGGCCGGTGTCGTTCCAGCGCACATCGAAAAACCCCTCTGAGTAGATTGACTCCGTCGTGCCGTCGCCGTCAACATCCTGTGTGACCCGGAAGCTGATGTCGGGCACGTCAAAGATGGTCCGCCACTCGGGGACGATCACGTCCCGGCACCGGAGGAAGGGACCGATCACCCGCTCGGGATCAATCGCGCGGATGACGGATTGGTCAACCGGCAGATCGTCTCCGAGCCGCTCAACCCGCTTGTCGGGGTCGGCGTGCATGAGGCCGGCCGGCATCGGCGGATCCGGCGGGTCCGGGAAGGCTAGTCGATCAAGCCGCTCGCGTGTTGGATCCGTCTCGCCGAACGTCTGTGGCCCGACATCAAGACGACGAACGGTGTCCGGCCCGACCAGTTCGCCGAGCCGCTCGGCGACCCCCGGCGTAAGCAGGCGATCAGAACGTGGATCGGGGCGGGGCCCTGGTGGCCCTACCGGTTCGGGAAACACCTCGGGGCGCTCAAGGATGTCCCGAAGCCGAGGCCGCACGATGTCGGGAAGACAGACACGCTCACGGCGGAACGAGCGGATCCGGTCGATCTCCCAGCGCGGCACGAACACGCGAAACTCCCCACACTCATCGGTAGTGGTTGTCGCGATGGGTTCGCGCGTGCAGTGAAACGGGAAGAACCAGCCGTAGCCGAGATCCGACGGAAAGTACGACAGAAACGAACAGTCGGTGTCCTCAATGTGGACGGTCGCGTTAGGGACCGGATGATACTCGTCGGTTGTCGCATCGTAGGTGACGACCCGCCCGCGGATCTGTCGAAGCATAAGCAACTCAGGGTCGAGCACGGGCTCAAGACGCTCGCGCAGGTCGCGTGCTGTTGCTCCCGCCAGCTCCGCAGAATGGTCCATGGACAGTGTCTGGAGGTGCTCTGCCTGGAGACTCGTGACCTGCCAGTCCGCCGGCGACACACTGTGTGGCGCCTTCACCGCAACGGGGTCCTCAGCGGAGGGGCTGACTGTTGCCTTGATATCACGTGCGAGGATGTCGTCAAACAGCGCGACATCACGCAACTCCTCCTCGGTGGCCGCCTCAAGATCATCAAGCGTTTCGTATCCGGCCACCCGAAGCGCCTTCGCGCGTTTCGGTCCAATGCCGGGAATCTGTTCAAGCTCGGGGGTCATTGGCGTGCCACCATTATATTGAATAAAATACAGGAAGTTGAGTTTATATATCTTTTCCAATATATGGCAAAAAAGAGGGAGTCAGCGGGCGACCCCCGTCACGTATTTATCTCCGTTCGTTGAACTATCGGTCCATGGCGACG
>CAZFMU010000137.1:0-163 GCA_964520165.1 uncultured Salinarchaeum sp.
ATTCTCTGTCGCACCTCCAATGCCGGGAGTGCCGACCTCCAGTCCTGCCGGCTCGACACCGGTGAGCGGGTCTTCGAGCGTGTTGCCGATCTTGCGTGCGAGTGGGACGACGGAAACGTTGGTCTCGTCGTCGGGGCGACTGCCCCGGAAGAACTTGAGACCC
>CAZFMU010000137.1:173-2238 GCA_964520165.1 uncultured Salinarchaeum sp.
CGAGGTGGTGACGCGGCGGAAGTGCACGCGCACGGTCACGAAGGGTCTCAAGTTCTTCCGGGGCAGTCGCCCCGACGAACTTGAGACCCTTCGTGAGCGTGCGCCTGGACTTCCGTTTCTCGTCCCTGGGATCGGCGCACAAGGTGGTGATGCGGCGGCGGCCGTTGAACATGGCCTCGCTAATCGTCCTGATCAGCCCGTTGCTGTTGGGCTCGTCAATTCCTCGCGCGGGATCATCTTCGCCTGGGAGCCTGATGCCGACCATGGCTTCCCTGAGGCCGCCGGCGCGGCGGCGCGCCGTCTGAAACGCCGCTTGAATCAGTATCGGTAGCCCTGCTATTGTTCCGGATTTACCCTCACAATTTGTTTATTCCAAAGCAAAAGTTTTTGTTTCCGCAAAACAATCCATAGATACACATCATGACGACCGATACTGACAAACTCAGTTCACTATTCGTTGACGTCACCGGATCCGAGGAGACGGTCACCGAGCGCGAGGACGACCGCTCGCGCGATCCGATTGCCGAGGAGGACGCCGCCATCGCCGAAGAGGCGGCGGCTGCAGCCCGTGATAACGGGCTTGACGACGCCGTCGCTGGCGCCGGTGCCGACGGCGAATCGGCCGGAACGGCGGCCGACTAGAGCCCCGCGTATGTCGATTTTATAGCGCGTATCGTGCGATAACCCCAGGTATCTCCCGGATGTTGGCGGGGATCCCGCCACATTCGGGAAGAGGTTTTTCAACGGCGGCCGCAAATGGGTGATTGATGGAGCCCAACCGGGCCGTGCTTGAGCAGGCACTTGAGCGCGGCGAACAGGAGGGCGGCAGCGTCGAATTCAAAGAACGACTCACCCGCGAGACGCACCTCGCCGACGGTCGTCGCGAGAGCCTCGCCGCACAGTTACGACACCGTGTGCTCTCGGGAGACGGACAAGCGACCTACGTTCTGGGTGTCACCGACGACGGTGGGCTGGCGGGTATCGCCCCGGAAGTGTTCTCGGAGACGATGGACGTACTCTCAGTGCTTGCTGATGACGCCGATGTCCATATCGAGGATGTCGAAACGTGGGGAATCGAGGACGGCGTTGTTGGCGTCGCTATGCTCGATGAGGGGTCGCGCTTTGACGCCGATGCCGATCACATCGTCGTCGGGACGGCCGGTCACGTCGATCATGGCAAATCGACGCTCGTCGGCACACTCGTTACCGGCGTCTCGGACGATGGTGAGGGGGGAACGCGCTCGTATCTGGATGTCAAGCCACACGAGATTGAGCGGGGACTGTCGGCCGACCTCTCCTATGGCGTCTATGGGTTCGCAGATGATGGCCCCGTCCGGATGGACAACCCCAACCGCAAGGACGATCGAGCCCGGATCGTCGAGGAGGCCGACCGGCTGGTGTCCTTCGTCGATACCGTCGGACACGAGCCCTGGCTGCGCACGACCATTCGCGGTCTCGTTGGCCAACAGCTCGATTATGGGCTGTTGACGGTCGCGGCCGACGACGGGCCAACCCGAACGACCCGCGAGCACCTTGGTGTGTTACTTGCCACTGATCTCCCGACGATTGTCACAATCACCAAGGCCGATCTCGTTGATGAGGAACGGCTGGCGACCGTTGAGCGGTCGATTGAACGCCTGCTTCGGGATGCCGATCGGACCCCGCTGTTGGTTCGTCGCCACGGTGTCGAGACGGCGATTGAGGAGATTGACGCCTCTGTCGTCCCGATCGTTCGGACCAGTGCCGTCACTATGGAGGGGCTTTCAATCCTCGATGAGTTCTTCGAGCGGCTCCCCAAGACGGCCGACTGTGAGGGTGACTTTCGGATGTATATCGATCGCACCTACTCGGTGACCGGGGTCGGTCCGGTCGCCTCTGGGACGATCAATAGCGGCCGAGTCGAAGCCGGCGACAAGCTGTTGCTCGGCCCAATGCCCGACGGCTCCTTCCGCGAGGTCGAAGTTCGGTCGATCGAGATGCACTACCACCGGGTCGACCGCGCGGAGGCCGGTCGTATCGTCGGGATTGCGCTTAAAGGGGTTGACGAGGCGGACATCGAGCGGGG
>CAZFMU010000137.1:2338-4929 GCA_964520165.1 uncultured Salinarchaeum sp.
GTCGTATCGTCGGGATTGCGCTTAAAGGGGTTGACGAGGCGGACATCGAGCGGGGAATGGCGTTGCTTCCGCGCGATGCCAATCCGACCCCGGTCCGGGAGTTCGAGGCCGAGGTCATGGTGTTGAACCATCCGACACGGATCGATGCCGGGTACGAACCCGTTGTTCACCTTGAGACGATCAGTGAGGCCGCCGCAATCTACCCTGATGACGGACAACTCCTGCCAGGTGATACTGGCACCGCCCGATTGCGCTTTAAGTTCCAGCCGCATCTCGTCGAAGAGGGCCACCGGTTCGTCTTCCGCGAGGGGCGCTCGAAAGGGGTCGGGACCGTCAAGCGGATCGACCCTGCCTGAGTCACTCCTCTTGAATCCGGATTGCTGGCTTGCCCGGGGCTGCCCGGTCGGCTAGTGTGTCCGTCTCGTCGGCCTGTCGCACGGTTACTGCGGCGTCGAACTCGTCTTCGAGGAGCCATGCCGCCTCCTCGAGGACGGTCTGCTCCTGTTCAGGATCGAGCACGGGATCAAGCCCCGGGGCGCGGTCGCGTAATGTGGCGGCGTAATCGGCGGCGTGTTCGCCGACCGCGTCGATCGCCTGCCCGACAACTGCCTCGTCTGTGTCTGCCGTGGTGACGAGGTCATACACCGTGTACTTCCAGTCTTCTGCGACGACCACTTCGATGGCTGTCGGATCCTCGATCCCGACCACATCGACGATCTCGCGGACGTCCTCAACCGTCGAATCGACGAGGGCCCGTTCCTGTTCGAATGCGGTAACCGTCCGATCAGGCGTTGGCCAGTCGGCCTCGACGACTAACTCCCCACCCCGCGCGTGCGAGTACAGTTCCTCTCCGAGGTGCGGCGCCAGCGGGGCAATCAGTCGGGCGAGCACATCGAGTCCACGCCGGTAGACCGCCGCGTTGGGGACGGTGTACTCACGATACCGCCGTAGGAGCCGCGCTAGTGCCTGGAGTTCGCCGATCGCCTGGTGGAAGCGGAAAGCATCAAACTCCTCGGTTACCGCGGCAATCGTGCGGTCAATTTCGCTGTCGACGTAGGCGTCCGGTGGGTGACGCTCTGTTCGCGTCGTAACCGTCCCATCATCAAACTCAACGACCATTTGGTAGAGCGCCTGCTGGATGTCGTAGACCTCGCCGATATCCTTCGCGGTCCACTCGAAGTCCTGCTCGGGGTGGGCGGCGGCGAGTACGAACAGCCGTGTCGTCTCCGGCCCGTACTCGTGGGGGGCAATGGCATTCCCCTTTGACTTTGACATCTTTTCACCATCATAGAGGACTGTCCCCAGCCCAACGAGCTCCTCAACGGGCTCTCGAACATCGAGCAGCCCCAAGTCGGCGAGTGCCCGGGTGAAAAACCGGATATACAACAGGTGCAACACCGCGTGCTCCTCACCGCCGATATAGACATCAACAGGAAGCAATTCGTTGGCTACCGCTGGGTCGAATGGTCCGTCCTCGTACTCTGGCGAAAGAAATCGCAGGAAGTACCACGACGAGTCGACGAACGTGTCCATCGTGTCGGTCTCCCGACGGGCAGGGCCACCACACTCCGGACAGGTGGTCTCGACAAAGGAGTCGTTCTCGGCCAGCGGGTTTCCCGTGGTCTGGACGAACTCAGGTAACTCGATCGGCAGGTTCTCCTCCGGCACTGGCACCCGTCCGCACGTCTCGCAGTGGACAACCGGAATCGGCGTCCCCCAGTAACGCTGCCGAGAGATAAGCCAGTCGCGAAGCCGGTAGGTGACGTGCTCCTCGATTGCCTCGTGATCCGCAATCAACCGCTCGCGGGCGGCGGCACTCGCAAGTCCACTGTACTCGCCGCTTTCAACGAGCATGCCATCGTCAGTATAAGCTTCGTGCGGAAGGCCTGTCTCGCCCTCGATCGGCTCGATCACCTGCTTGATCGGCAGATCCTGTGCGAGTGCAAACGCGTGATCCCGGTCGTTGTGTGCGGGAACACCCATTATCGCACCGGTACCCACGTCATCGAGAACGTACGCGGCCGCGTACACCGGCACGCGCTCGCCGGTCAGCGGGTGGATCGCCTCGTACCCGGTATCGACCCCGACGGAGGTGTCGGCACTCGGATCCTGCAACGCGGCGGTCGCCTCGACGTCCGCGGCAAGATCGTGTGACGGTGAGACGGCCACGTAGCTGGCGCCATACACCGTGTCGACCCGGGTCGTAAAGACATCGAGTTGGCCGTATCCTGGGACCTTAAAGGCCACTGTTGCTCCCTCCTGCCGTCCGATCCAGTTACGCTGACGCTCGCGGACTCCCTCTTGCCAGCCGTCAAGCTCGTTGAGCCCGTCGTAGAGCTCATCAGCGTAGTCAGTAATAGTGAAGAACCACTGATCGCGTTCCCGCCGGCGCACCGGTGTGCCACACCGCCAGCAGACCTCCTCGCCGTCAACGGTATCGACCTGTGCGTCCGCGAGCGTGGTCTCACAATCCGGACACCAGTTGACCGTTGCTGCCTTGTACTCGACCAACCCGGCCTCGTAGAGTTGGAGAAACAGCCACTGGTTCCACCGGTAATACTCCGGCTCGCAGGTGGTTACCTCGCGCGACC
>CAZFMU010000138.1:0-4903 GCA_964520165.1 uncultured Salinarchaeum sp.
AACCGGAGTGGCGTGCGTGTACCCCTACCCGAAACGCCCCTCCGGTCTCCGGTAGAGGGTTCCGAAGCATCCGGCATAAGTTTTCTTACTGCGGGTTGGTATCATCCGGCGGTTTGTCTGTCGGGCGTCTGACGATCACGACCGGGAGCGTGAGCTGCTCGGCGATCCGCTCGTGGGTCTCACCGAAAATTCGACCGGCAATCGTTGGCTGGTCTTCACCGATGATGAGAACGTCGTAGTTCGCGGCTGTCCCGATGAGTGTGGCATCCGGATCATCAGCCCGTTCAATGGTCCGGCTGAGCCGCTGTGGCGCGATTCCGGCATCGATCAGGGCCCGTTCGGTCGCATCAAGCGCCTGTTCGCCCGTTCCGTAGCGGTCCTCATCGCGTTCATCGGCGTCAGCCGGGGCCGCGTGATAGAGCGTAATCGCCGCCGAGGTATCCGCAAGTAAGGCGGTAGCTACCGTCGCGATGGCCGGGACGTTGATACCTCCCCGAACGGCGATCAAAACGCGGTCGACGGCGTCAAGGGCGCCGGGGCGAAGAACCGCGAGTCGGTCGATGTCGGCGGCGATCTTCGCGATCGTTTCTGCGGGATCATGCGTGAAGGTGAGACGGGTCTCGATATCTGCTCCGGTGGCCCGAAACGGGTCGGCAAGTGCGTCAAGCCGGCCACGCGCCTCGGCTTCGAACTGTTCGCGAGCCTGCTCGATAGCCGTTTGATCGGGGACCTGATACAGGCCCACCAGTGTGACCGGTACCGGGGCGAGAAAATCAGCAAGGGCCATGGAGATCAACGGGTGCTCGTCACGCTCGTCAAGTCGGCTGGCGACGAGCATGGTCGGCTCAAAGCTCATTGTCACCGCTTCCCACGTAGATTCGTCCCTCGCGCATAAAAGCCATACCACGCGACCGCACCAATCGAAAGGAAAACACCGAGAAGTTGCGAGAGCGGTTGCATGAACGCAAGCAGGGCAAAGCTTGCGAGCGCACCGACTACTGGGACGGCCGGATAGCCCGGACAGCGAAACGCCGGATCATACCACGGTGGATTCCGGCGGCGAAGTACAAGCAGTGTCACACAGAGCAGACCGTACATGACGAGGTGGAGAAACGATGCGACCTCCGCGAGAACTGCCGTGCGGCCCGAGGCGACCAAGAGGACCGTCAGGCCACCGGCAAATGACAGTGCAAAGTGTGGCGTGCCGTAGCGTCGGTTAACCGTGGCGGCAGCCTCGGGCGCAAGCTGGTCGGCGCTGATTGCGTACATCGCTCGTGACGCACTGAGGATTGACGCGTTCGCACTCGAAATCGTCGCGAGCAGGCCTGCAAAGAGAATGATTATCGCTCCCGGAAGACCAAGGTATGCGCGGGCAACCTCAACTGTCGCCGTCTCCCCGAAGCGTCGAAGCGTCTCTGGGGCAAACGTATGCCCGGTAACGAAGAGAGTGACCACATAGAGGATCCCGACGATGAACACCGAGCCGATCATAGCCCGAGGCAGCGTCCGATCAGGGGCAACAATGTCCTCGCCGATGGTCGCGATCTGAGCGAACCCCAGATACGAGGTGAACACCAGTGCCGCCGTTGGCAGCACGGTCTGGTATCCCCGTGGGGCAAACTGTCCAAGGTCCGCCTGGCCGCCCACCCCAAGTAAATCAATCAGGCTGATTGAAAGAACTCCAACCAGGATTGCAAGTAACAGACCAACGACGAGGTTCTGTAGCGTCTCGGCATTCTCCGTTCCGAGGACGCTCATCGCCGTCAGACCCACACCGCCGACGACACCGACGCCGATTCCGAGCGGCACCGGCCCAACCGTGACCGTCACCCGGTCGACGATGCCGGCCTCAAGTAGGATCCCGGCGACATACTGGCCGAATCCAACGAGATAGAACGCCGAAGCAAAGATCAGTCCAAAGGTGAGGCCAATTCCGACGATGGCACCGGGAAGCGTTCCGAGACCGCGCGAGATGAAGTAGTACCCGCCTCCGCTTTTCGGCATGGCAGTCGCAAGTTCCGACGCGGGCAGTGCGACGAGCAGCGCGATCAGGGCGCCAATGAGAAACGAAAGTGTGGCTGCAGGCCCTACCCGTCCGCCGGCCAGTCCGGGAAATACGAAGATCCCCGCCCCGATCATCGTTCCCGTGCCAATCGTGAGTGCGCCGGTAAACCCGATCGTCCGATCAAGTTCGCCCGAAGCCGTGGTACTCGTCACCAGTCACCGCTTGGGGCATCGAGTATAAAAACCGCCTGCACCATCAGCATCGAACATGGGAGATTGAAGTGCTCCCTTCTCCGTAGGACGGGTATGGCGACAGATCCTAACGGCGTGCTCATCCCGGTCGACGTATCATCACCCGTCGATCTCAATCTCTCGGCACTCGAAATACTTGCACCTGGGCGCGTGGTGATCCTCGGCTACTGGCCGGTCCCCGATCAGGCGACCCCTGCGCAACTCCGCGACCAGCACGAGGACACAGCACAGGAACGGGTCGATGCGCTTGCGGACCGGCTTGCCGACCGCACGTTTGCCGTAACCTCACGACTGGTCTTCACGCTCGATCGCGACGATTCGATCGACCGGGCAGCCAACGAGTACGGTGCGGCGGCGATCCTTACGCCGGGTGACGGCATCGTGACGGGAAGTGCGGCTCAACGCGTGCTCGTTCTCCTAAAGCCCGACCTGAATATTGATCGGATTCTGTCCGTCCTCGGTCACCACCTATCGGAGAACGACCTCCAGGTTACGCTGTTCCATGCCGCTGAGGAACAGGCAGAGGCGATGGAGTACATGCTTCGCGGGGCCGCTGACCAGTTGTCCGACCTCGGGGTCGCTTCTGACCGGATCGACTGGACAGTCGAGACAGACGGATCACGGGTCAACACCATTCTCTCGACGGCCCCGACATACGACCTCGTCGTCCTCGGTGAGACCCAGCCGTCGGTTCGCGAACGGGTCTTCGGCGTCGTCCAGTCGAGTCTGCTCGATCAGACCGATCGACCGGTCATGACCATCCGTCCATCTGATCGATCCGCTGACGTGTGAACCGTCTCGGGGGCAAGCCCCGAGGCACTAGCGGTTTATTATGGTCGTTACCGTACACCCGGTATCCCTCCGTGTCCGATCACAGTTCTACCGCTCCGGCGGTCGCCGTCGTCGATCCACAGACACCCGGTAATATCGGGACGATCGCACGCAGCATGAAGAATTTCGGCTTTTCTGAGCTGCTGTTGATTGACGCGCCGGACCTTGATCCCGAAGGCGAGGCCTATGGGTTCGCTGGACAGGCACGCGAAGATATTCTACCGAACCACCGCCGACCGAACTTTGAGACGCTGGTAAGCGAGTACTATACCGTCGGGTTCACCGCTATCCCAGCCGAAAACGCGACAGCGCCGGTCCGGTATCCCGTCACGACACCCGCGACACTGGCGGATGAACTCACTACGGTCAATGCACCGGTCGCACTCGTATTCGGTCGCGAAGACACCGGCCTCAACAACGACGAACTCGGTCGGCTGGATCGCGTCTGTTCGATCCCGGCAGCGAATAACTATCCGGTATTGAACCTCGGACAGGCAGCAACGATCGCGCTGTATGAACTCCGTGATCTTACTGGCGCGTCCTCACAGCTCCCCGAACGCACCCGTGCTGCGGAGGCCGACATCGAACGTCTGTACGGTCAGTTCGATGCCTTTCTCGGGGCAATCGGCCACCCCAAAGAGAAACGGGCAAAGACAAAGCGGCTGTTCCGTCGACTCGTCGGACGGGCCCATCCGACCGCCCGTGAGACCGCGACACTCACCGGACTGTTTCGTCGAGGCGCCACATTCGCCGAGCCGCCGGATGACGAATGATCAACTCCGTCGCTGAATCTCCTCGCGCAACAGTTGACTGACGGTATCTCCCTCAGCTTTGCCACGGAGTGTGCTCATGCACTCGCCCATCAGTGCCGAAAACGCCCCCATTCCCTCGGTCTCGACCTGTTCGGCGTTGCGTTCGACGACCTCTGTGACGACCTCACGGACATCGGCCTCGCTGACGCCACCGAGGTCCTCACGTTCAACCGCCTCGGACGCCGACAGACTCGGCTCCTCGGCGAGTACGGTCAGAAGATCGGGAAGTCCCTCTGAAGGAACCGTACCATCGGCGGCGAGTTCCAGGGCGTTGAGCAGGTGTGTGTCGGTCAGCGAGTCGACCGGGACATCATCACGCCCCAACTCGGTCAGCGTCGACTCAAGCGTGTCAGCCGCGAGCGTCGGCGATACCCCGGCGTCAACCGCCGCCTCAAAGGTCGCCATGTGCTGTCCGTAGGCCACCTGTTCGGCCAGGCCGGCGTCAAGACCATACTCGGTCTGGTACCGGTCGACCTTCGTCGTTAATAACTCGGGGGTCTCGATCGCACTCGGGTCCGGCTCAATCGGTGGTACATCCGTCTCGGGGTACATCCGAGCCACCCCGGGAAGCGGACGGAGATATCGGGTGGTGCCGTCCGCATTGGCGCCACGGGTCTCCTCCGGTACGCCCTCCATCGCCGCCACAGCACGGTCTATAACCGCATCGATCGCGAGTTCAACCGTCTCGGGATCGTCAGCCACCAAAACGACCGCATCCTCCGGACCGGCATCAACCGCTTCGCGCAACGCGGTCACCTCCGCATCGGTCACACCGTAGGCAGGGAGTTCATCGGTGTGGAAGATGCCCCCAGCACCGTGACGCCGAGCGTGATCGGCGAACTCGGTCCCCAGACGCCGGTCAGGCTCAATCTCACGGCCAACCAACCCATCGAATCCCGCCAGCCGGACAGCGGTCACGACGCCGTCATCTTCGATCGCCGAGGCGATCACACCGCTGTCGGTGTCCGCAAAGACATCGGTGACGTCCTGTGGCTCGCCGACGG
>CAZFMU010000139.1:0-1610 GCA_964520165.1 uncultured Salinarchaeum sp.
GGAGGTCAGCTGGGATCGGATTGGGGATCGACTGATCGATATCTACCGGACGGTGCTCTCGGCGTAGGGGACACGCCGTGGATTACCGGTATCCGAGTGCCTCAAGACGGTCCTCAATCTCCGCTTCGTCCTCGTACTGAATTGCTTGATCGCCATCGGCCGTCGGATTGTCGAAGGCGGCCACCCGTGATTCCAGCTCTGCGTTGAGGTCCGCAATCCGGTCTGGGTGTTCGGCCGCGAGATTGTCCTGTTCGGCTGGATCGGCATTGAGGTCGTAGAGTTCCTCATCGGGGGCGTGTCGCAGTTCGCAGTACCGACAAACGCCGTCGTCGAGTGCCGTGATGTACTTCCAGTCGTCGTGGAGCAGCATCCGCCGCCGCTGGGTGTTCGCCTCTTCGGCGACGAGATACGCCCGGTCGAGTGACCCATCGGCTTCGAGCACCGGCCGGAGGCTGTATCCGTCCATTGACGATTCGCCATCGATCCCCGTGTAGTCGAGGATCGTCGGCGCGATGTCGGTGAGCTGTACCAGTTCGTCGACGCGATCGGGTTGGTCGCCAGGAACGCGAACGATCAACGGGATGGAAACGGTCGGCTCATACAGGCCGTGGTGTTCATAGTAGATCCCGTGTTCGCCGAGTGACTCGCCGTGATCAGCGAGGACGACGAGCATTGTTTCGTCATACAGATCGTGCTCTTTGAGTGCAGCGACCAGCGCCCCGACCTTCCGGTCGGCGTATTTCACCGCGGCGTCGTACCGCGCCTCGATCAGCCGGCGGTCGGCCCGATAGCCCGCGTCGACCCACGGCTCCGATCCCTCATAGACGACACCCCCGGGACGGAGGCTGTTGGCCGTGACCGATCCGTCGGGAAACTCGTCGGCGATTGTTTCAAGCGGTGTTGTGTCGTATTCGTAGGCTTCGAGACACTCCTTGACGAGGTCATCGGGCGCCGAGTAAGGGGTATGTGTGTCCATGCAGTGGACAAAGCCATAACACGGCGTTGAGTCGGTCAGTGCCGGAAGAAGGTCCTCAACGAACGTGTCGGGCGTTTCCGTGTCGCTGTCTTCGTTGCCGATGAGGGTGTTATACGTCCGCGAGACGAGATCGCCGATCGATGGGTGGAGGTCGTACAGAAGCTTGCTGATGGTCTTCTCGATGGCCTTGCGTCGCCAGTGGCCCGTCGAGACATCGGGATACTCATCAAAGCCCCGCTTGTGCCAGCGCCCCAGCGGGCGCCCGGACTTGACCGTCTTGAATCCCTGCTCTTGGAGTCGCTCGGGGAGGAGCGGCGTCGATTCGATGGCCGCCTTCTCGTCGTCGGTGACGTGAGTGCCGTGGTGTACGACGCCGTGTGTGAGGGGATACCGGCCGGTGTGAAGCGACGTGATCGCCGGATCGGTCGCGTTCGTCGTGCTGTACGCGTTGGTGAAGACCGTCGCGTCATCCGCGAGCCGATCGATGTGTGGAGTGAGCGATCTGCCCCCCTCGTAGACGCCGACGCGATCGGCCCGTAACGCGTCGAGCACCACGACGACGATGTTGTCGACCATTCAGTAAGCGGTGATATCCTGCCGGCGCAGTTAAATGCCACAGTCCACCGCGACGCTC
>CAZFMU010000139.1:1710-4854 GCA_964520165.1 uncultured Salinarchaeum sp.
GTAAGCGGTGATATCCTGCCGGCGCAGTTAAATGCCACAGTCCACCGCGACGCTCGCGTTCTCATGACCGCGGCCGAACGGGGTCCACCGTGGCGTCGGCGACGCTCACTCCTTTGTCTCCAGGTAGCCGAGGGCTTCGAGACGTTCGCGGTCGACGGCGTCCTCCGGGTCGCGAAGCTCCTCGTCGATCTCCTCACTGAAGTACGGCTCTGGGATCGCCTCGCGAAAGTCCGCGCACAGCTCTGGACGCTTCTCAGCGAGATTCTGCGACTCTGCGGGGTCGGCGTCGAGATCGAAGAGGTACTCCCGGCTGGGCGTGGAGATGTACTTGTAGCCGTCCCAGCGTCTGGCGACGACGGGACTCGGCGCCTGCTGGCTCCCGGTTGCGATCACTTCCCGGGGGTCGCCGGCGAACAGTGACGTCCCCTCGAACGTGTGCGGCGACTCGATATCGTGGAGGCTGAGAATCGTCGGCGGGAGATCGATCAACTCGCGTTGCTCGGTGATGGTCGTCGGCTGGGCGCCCGGTGATCGGACGATCAGCGGCACATGCAGAAGCTCGTCGTAAGGCAGGTTCCGGTGGAAGTACTCGCCGTGGTCATGGAACTCCTCGCCGTGATCGGCGGTGAAGAGAAGATTCGTCTCGTTCCAGAGCCCGCGGTCCTCTAAGTGGTCGAACAGCCGATCGATGTGGCGTGAGCAGTACCGCAGATCTGAGTCATAGAGGTCAATCAATTTCTGGTGGTCCTCGGATGTGACCGCCTCGGGGGTCGTGCCCGCCTGCTTCATCAGCTCCCGAATCCGGTCGTCCGGGATGGATGACGTGTAGGCGGGATCCGTGTCGTGGACCCCGTAGGGCCGGTGGCCCTCCATGTAGTGAATCCAGAGAAAGAAGTCCTCCTCGGCGTGATCGTTGAGCCACTCGATTGCGGTGTCGGTGACCTCTTTGGCGCTCGTGTAGCCCTTGTAATCGAAGCCCCGGCGACTTACGATCGGCACCGCGTAGTAGGCGCGCGCGGCGAGGTCGTGCAGCCGTGGATAGGACGCAAGCAGGTTATCGCCAATCTCGGTAAGGGTCCCGATCGGATCGAACCGGTCCGGACTCTGTTCGTGGTACTCGTCGCGGCCGAGTGTAATGTAGGTGTCAAACATTAGATCCGCCTCGGCACTCTTAAACCCAGTCCGGGTGCCGATGGTCGCCGTGGTGTAGCCGGCCGTTCCGAGCTCTGCGGACACGGTCGGAAGTCCGTCGAGTTCTGTGTGGGCCAGCCGGACGGAGGTGTGCAAGGCGGGAACCGAGATGCGCGTGTAGGGGGCGTTCGCAAAGGCTTGCTCGAAGCATGTTCCGTCCTCGACGAGTCGGTCGACGACGGGCATGGTATCGCGGTGGTACCCGTACTGGCCGAGATGGTCGGCTCTGAGCGCATCGACGGTGAGCAAAATCGTGTTCATGACGCGCGCGGTCGTATACAGAGCAGAACGGACTCGCTATTTGGGTCTGTCGACTGGCCTTGGTCCGTAATCGCCGCAAGCATTTGGCGGTACTCGGGAAAGCTGTTACGGGTGTCAGTGGTGATTCCGGACTGTGGACGAATAGAGCGCACAAGAGACGAGTTCGATACAATGATACGAGCCGGTATGGTTGTCGTGAAACACGCAGGCGTCACATGACTGTGAGTGGGCTGGTGCAGCGAGGACTGCGCAAGTACAGACAGAGTGGACTCCGGCCACTCTCTCAGGCCGGGCTGTATCTGTTGTTTGAGTCCGCGCCGGTGCGGAAGACCATTACCAACCAGGTCCTCAAGAAAACGGGAGTTGAGCCACTCGATTATGCGACATTACGCGATCACGCCGAGTCGGTCGGCACACGCTGGCAGACCTTTGATACCGACGGACAGTCGGTCGTCGACATTCCTCGGAAGACGTGGATCCCGGACGACCGCTCATTCGATGACCTACAGACGGACACGCCCACCCCACCGGAGGTGCTCACAATCCCGGACTGCACGCTGATTCACCCGTTTGGGCTTACCCGGTGTAACCGTGGAATCATACAGGAGACGATTACCCGGAGTACCTCGCCCTCGTCGAAGACAAAGGTCGAGAAAGCGATCTCGAAGAGCGTCGCCGACCACGGATACCGAGACATCATAGCGCTTCTTGCCGGTACGGCGACGGAATCCCAAGCGTCGATTCCTGTCGGGACATCACTGTTGATGCTGTGGGACAACTATTACCATTGGACGATTCAGTGTCTTCCGCGGTTAGCCGGGGTTGAGCGCTACCGGGAACAGACGGGCAAGGACCCTACGCTCATCATCCCGGAAGATCCGTCATCGTGGATGCTTGAGTCGCTTGAGCTTCTCGGTGTGAGCGATCAACGGCTATACCGGATGGACCGGCACTGTCACGTTGAGGAGCTGGTCGTGCCATCACATCCGAAGCCCTCGCCGGCCGAGTGTCGGTGGCTCCGCGAGCGAATGCACGAGGCGGTCGGCGTCGAGAGTGCTGAGGACACCAACTCGGCGAACCGGATCTACATCTCAAGGCAGGGGGCAACACGACGCCGTGTGCGAAACGAGGCGGCTGTCATGGACACACTCCGACCCTACGGATTCGAGCGGTACGCGCTTGAGGAGCTATCCGTGGCCGAGCAGGTGCGGCTGTTCGCAAACGCGGAGGCTGTCGTCTCGCCGCATGGCGCTGGCCTGGCAAATACCGTTTATGCCGATTCTACGGCAGTCGTTGAACTGTTTGGTGACGCCAAAAAGACGACATTTTACCGACTCTCAGACGTACTTGGACACGAATACACGTATTTCCATAACCCAACAGATAGAGGCGATATCGTCGTTACTATCGAACAACTCGAAGATCAGCTGTCTGAGGTTTTGGACGCGACGTGACTCTGACTGGCGTGATCCGGGTCAGCAGCCCAGTGACACGCGTGTCAGAGCACGGCCACATGACCCCCGTCATTGGTTTCCACCTGAACGGTACAATCGCTGATCCGTTGTTTAGTACCAGCCGTTGACATTGGATGCCATCGTGCCGGCTTGGTGCTTGTGTTGGACGCTCGCCACACCAATCGAAGTGCCCAAATAGCCATATCCGGAGTTTCATCCATGGCTCGGCCAAACGTGC
>CAZFMU010000140.1:0-4800 GCA_964520165.1 uncultured Salinarchaeum sp.
ACGAGACGCCCGCTACTGCGGGGAGTGCCTCGAACATCGGCTCTGTCGGAAATCCGAGGGCGGCACTAAACGCCAGCCCGTTGACCGTCATCGCCTGTCCGTAGTCGCCCTGCTGTGCGACCGAAAGTACCGTATCGGCGACCGGTGCGAGTCGTCGACACCGTTCGACATCTGCATCGGCGCTGTAGGCCCGTTCTGGTGGGGTCCAGATCAACACGTCCCAGTCGACGGTCGCCCGTTCAAGCAACGTGTCCTCTCGGTTGTCGGTAATCGTGAGCCCGCCGAGCATGCTCGCCGACGCGTCGTCGAAGGCCCCGGTCACCGTGACCCCAACCTCGCGGGCAGCCTGAACGCCGATCCGACAGGCCTCAAGTGGCTCTACGGCTTCGGCCTGACCCAGTGCGTCGAGTGTTGCGAGTACAGTGGCGTTGGCGGCTGCGCTTGAGCTCTTGAGTCCGGCGGCCATCGGCACCTCGCTGGCCGTACGCACCGTTCCACCCTCACCATCGCCATACCGATCGGTCGTAAGTGAGACACACCGCTCAATCAGGCGCGTGTCCGCCTCTGAAACGTTGGCAACTGTTCCGGTGACCTCGGCGGTGGCGGCGTCCAGCTCCACCCGTGCGGTAGTCTCTTCGTCGATTGCGAAGGCCGCTCCACGACCATTCGCGAGCGCGTTGAGAACTGTGCCCGCTCCCGGTGCGCTGGCCCGTCCGTTCATAGCCTGTCGAGGCGACGGCCACAACTTATCGGTACCGGTTCGCCGGGCGCCGAACGTGCTGCTTTTGGCGCACTCGACCCTTGCCGTGGTATGCCCCAACGCGAATCGGTCGCTCCGGCGTCGCTCTCGGTTGATGTCACCGACGACGAGGTGGCCGTCGGCTACCTTGATGGCCATATCGTCCGATATACGGCACCAACCACGCCGACCGAACCCCCCGTACGAACCCAGCCGCGCCGTCTGATCTCTGTGCTTGTCGTTGCCCCTGACGAGACCGAGGCGACGCTCACATACGTGAATGAACTCAATACTGACGCCGAAATGCTCAAAGACACCGGTGTCGGCCGTGTCTTCGTTGATCCAGGCGAGCGTGCGTCGGTTGTCCCGGGTGTTGAAGCCGAGGGAGACGGCCACGCCGTGGTAATTCACGCCGACTTTTCGACCGTTGATGGCCGGGTGTTCGTCTTCGAGGAGGACCAGTTTGCTGAGGCCGGATACGAACTCGTCGCCTCAACAGCCTGATAGCCGTCACTGAATATAGGCTGGATCTTCCGCGTCACAACTCTCCTCGTGCTCACGGGCGTCCTCTAGCGAGTCAAAGAGCATGCCACACTCCTCACACTCATACCACGTCATCCCATCGCGTTGGGTCTCCGTGACCATGTCTGGGAGTCACACACGGCGGCCTAAAGGTGTTTTGTGCCCTGTGGAGTTAATCACTCGCCGAGAGGCCGACCGCTGGTGTGGCCGGGTCATACACCTGGGTGTACACCAATAAAAGAGCGATCGCCCCACCGATGGTGGCCACGACAAAGGGAACCGCGAAGCCAAAGCCGACGAGAATACCCGAAAAGAGTGTCCCGAAGGCGATCCCCAGCCCGAAGCCCATGGTCAAAATCGAGAGGGTCGATCCCGACTGGCCTTCCTTTGCGAGGTCACCGGCGAGAGCGAGTGACGGAGCGAACACCGCTGCAATTGCTGCCCCCTGCAGGAACCGTAACACCAGCATGGCCATCGGCGCGGTGACAAAGCCCTGTCCGAGGGTGCTCGGCAACAGCAATACGAACCCACCGAGCAGGAAGGGGCGGCGCCCGAACCGGTCGCTCAGCCGGCCGATCGGGTACTGGAACAGCACGTTTGCTAGTACCGCTGCCCCAAACTGCAGTGAAAACAGAAACGTTCCCTGTCTGAGGCGGTCGTTGATGACGTTTCCGAGTGGTGCAAAGAGCGCCAGGCTCAGTGCCATCACGACCGTCCCCACGCCAAGGGTAAAGACGGGATCAAGAAGTGTATCCTCCCGGCCGCGGACGCGGATCGAGATGTTGTCGGCCGCCTGGTCATCGGGGCGCTCCGGATCGGAGATCAACACGGCAATCATCGCGAAGCTGATCAGTGCCCCGACGACGGCCACTAGGAAGGCGGCCGTGAATCCCGAGATCGTCACCGACGCGAGCGTGTAGGGGCCGCCAGCGACGACCACGCCGGCGACGAGCGGGCCAGCCCCGAAGCCGAGCAGCCGGAAGGTATTGAACAGTCCAAAGTTGCCACCGCGGTCCTCGGAAGCCGAGAGTTCGTTCACCAATGCAACGGTGACAGGAATCGTGAATGCGGCCCCAACACCCTGCAACGCCCGCATCAACAACACCGAGACGTAGTCCGTGAAGTAGATGTACCCGGCGCTGCCGACGGCGACCAGTCCGAGTCCGAACAGTAGGAAGTCCTTTCGCCGACCGGTACGGTCGGACCACGCACCCGTCAGCGGCTGTCCCAGGCTGTTTAGAAAGCCGAATAACGAGAGGACGACACCAATTAACAACTCGGGCGAGACGAGAAAGTCGACGCTCGCGACGGACACCGTTGTGCCAACGAACCCCGGAAGCGACACCACCTGACTCCCGATATACAGCGGCAGGACGACCACCAGAAACGAGTTTGCCACCGCGTCGACCATCCGTGCGAGTGCCAGCGCGAGGATCCGTGCGTCCAGATCGAACTCCATCCGCCAGTAACCAGGGAACACACACACTTAGGGGTTCGATCCTCGTCTCGGTCTCAGCCCTACGATGGGACGTTTCAAGGATGTCTGGCCCCTATCGACAGGTAATGACTGACGACACCGATGGGGTGCAGTTGCGCGTTGAGGCCGCCGCCAAGGATGACGCTGGGCGGGGGGTTGCTCGGGTATCCGAACCGGCCCGACGGGCACTCGGCGTCCTCAGCGGCGACGCGGTCGTCATTGAGGGCGACACCCAGACCGTTGCGAAGGTGTGGCCGGCAGAGGGGGCGATCGACGACGACGTCATCCGCATCGACGCCGATACGCGAGCCAACGCTGGTACGTCCATCGGCGAGACGGTCACCGTGGTCCCACAGACGATCGATGTGGCCGACACGGTAGTGATCCGCCCTCCCGAGGCCCTAGCCGACGCCAACCCTGATGTCGTCGAACGCGTGCTTGCCAAGCGACTCCAGGGCCGACCGGTTGACGCCGACGAGCAGTTCACGCTTGAAACCGTCACCGACGAGGCGTTCCGGATTGTCCGGACTAACCCTGCCGGCCCGGTCCGGATTGACAGTTCGACAACCCTCACGGTGACGAGTGCAGCCGAGTCCGCCTCCGAGTCGGCTGACACCTCGCGAGTGAGCTACGAGGACATCGGTGGACTTGATGAGGAACTTGAGCAGGTCCGGGAGATGATCGAGATCCCGCTTCGACGACCGGCACTGTTTCGCGAGCTTGGAGTTGATCCACCGAAGGGTGTGCTGCTGTATGGCCCCCCGGGCACTGGCAAGACGCTGATCGCCCGGGCCGTCGCCAACGAGGTTAACGCCGCGTTCTACTCGATCAATGGTCCCGAGATCATCTCAAAGTACAAGGGCGAATCTGAGAAGCGGCTCCGCGAGGTCTTTGAGGACGCCCGTGAGTCCGCCCCGGCAATCATCTTCTTCGACGAGATCGATAGCGTGGCCGGCGAGCGCGATGAGGACGCCGACATGGAAAATCGGATCGTCGGCCAACTGCTGAGTCTTATGGACGGGCTCGACGCCAGAGAGGATGTGATCGTCATTGGAGCGACCAACCGGGTCGACGCGCTTGATCCGGCGTTGCGCCGCGGTGGTCGCTTCGATCGCGAGATTGAAATTGGCGTGCCGGATCTTGAGGGGCGCCGCGAGATCCTCGCGGTCCACACTCGCCCCGTCCCACTCGGTCCTGAGGTCGACCTTGAGGCCATTGCGAGCCGGACACACGGATTTGTTGGTGCCGACATCGACGCACTGGTGACTGAGGCAGCGATGACGGCACTTGACCGGATCACGACCGACGAGGACACTCCGGTCCAGGTTACGATGGCTGATTTCGATGCGGCGCTCGCACGCGTTGACCCCTCGGCGATGCGGGAGTTCATGGCGGAGGCACCGGAGACAACCTTCGCCGATGTCGGGGGACTCGACGCCGCCAAACAGCGTCTTCGTGAGGCGGTCGAGTGGCCATTGACCTACGACCGGCTGTTCAGCGAGACGGCCACCGACCCGCCTAGTGGGGTGTTGTTGTATGGGCCACCGGGCACCGGCAAGACCCTGCTGGCCCGGGCGCTCGCTGGCGAAACCGACGTGAACTTCGTCCACGTTGATGGCCCCGAACTTGTCGACAAGTACGTCGGCGAGTCAGAGCGGGCGATTCGCGATGTCTTCGATCGGGCCCGACAGGCGGCGCCATCGATCATTTTCTTTGACGAGATCGACGCGATCGTCGGCCGACGGGGAGTCGGCCAGACCGAGACGACCGATCGGATCGTCTCCCAGTTGCTCACCGAACTCGACGGGCTGCGCGAAAATCCCAACCTCGTTGTTGTCGCGGCAACAAACCGTAAGGACGATATCGACCCAGCCTTGCTGCGTCCTGGTCGGATCGATACCCACGTTGAGGTCGGACTCCCCGACCGCCCCGAGCGACGGGCGATTCTCGATGTCCACTGTCGCGGCAAACCGCTGACCGACACGGTTGATCTCGATGTCCTCGCCTCGGAGCTGGCGGGATACACCGGAGCCGACATCGAGGCGATTGTCCGGGACGCCTC
>CAZFMU010000141.1:0-4782 GCA_964520165.1 uncultured Salinarchaeum sp.
TGTCCTTCATCCTTGATGTAGAGGCGGCCGAGGTCAATGCGATCGGCCGTCTTAGAGGCATCAACAAGCGGCGTTCCACCCTCGCCCATCGATACCGCGGCAGACCGGGTGGTAGGAAGCACGGCATCGAACGCCCACATTGAGGCGGGGTCCGTGACAGTAAGGGTCGCTGGGTCGATATCATCGTAAGGATAGATCGGATCAAGCGGCCCGCCACAGGTGTCACACCGAGGTGAATCGGCGGAGACCTGGGTGTGACCGCACGCGAGACACTCGAATGCGCGCACAGACATACCATGATACCAGCCGTGCCGGGGATTAAGCCCTCCGAAGGCAAACGGTTTGACCGGCCCTCCCCAGAGCAGTCACATGGAACGAATCGTCGTCGTCGGCGCGGGCCCGGCCGGGCTCGTCGCTGCGCGACGACTGGCGACCGCCGGTGCAGATGTCCGCGTCCTTGAGGCGCGGCCAACCGTCGGCGGACGGGTTCGGTCACGACAACAAAACGGCTTTACGCTCGATCGGGGATTCCAGGTACTACAGACGGGCTATCCGGCGGTCAGACAGGAGCTTGATCTGCTCGGTCTCGATCTTCGGCGGTTCGCACCTGGTGCGGTGCTGGCACGACCAGGACATCGGTCGGTGTTATCCGATCCGCTACGGGATCCGGGTGGACTCCTTGGATCAGTGCGCAACCGCGAGATAACCACCGCTGACAAGGCACGCGTACTCGAACTCCGCGCCCGGCTGGCAGGGACTAACAATGAGCGTCTCTTCGAGCAGCCGGACACAACGATCAGTACCTATCTGTATCGTCAGGGATTTTCGGAGGCGTTCGTTGAACGGTTTGCGGCCCCGTTTTATGGTGGCATCACGCTGGACCGCTCGCTGACAACCTCGAAGCGGGTCTTCGAGTACACCTTCGGCGCCCTCGCAACGGGGGCGACAGCACTTCCGGCTGAGGGGATGGGAGCGATCACAGCACAGCTTGCCACCTCCGCGGCTGAGGCCGGTGTCGATATCGTCTGCGACACGCGCGTCAGCGACATATACGCGGACGCACATGGAGCGACGATCGAGACGCCAACCGAATCGATCACCGCCGATGCCGTCATCGTCGCCACCGATCCGCCGACAGCTGCCGAACTCACCGGTATCGAGGCTATTCCGACCGAGGGACGCGGGTGTACAACCCAGTACTACGCGTTGCCGCAGTCGGTGGCACCGACAGGAAAACGACTCATGCTCAACGTAGCAGACGACGCGCCGAATCACATCGCCCCACTCTCACGGGTCGCCCCAGAGTACGCCGATGGAGAACGGGCGCTCCTCTCGGCGACCTTTTTGGGTGAGCCGAGTGCCAACACCGACGCCCTCGCGGAGCACACTCGTCGTACGCTCGCCGCGTGGTATCACGACCGCCAGTTCGACAGTCTCGAAGTGCTCGCCACCGACCGGATTGCATTCGCACAGTTTGATCAGCCACCGGGCGTCCACGACACCCTCCCAGCGATCGACGCTCCGTCGGGTCGATGTTATCTCGCCGGGGACTATACGCGCTGGTCGTCACTACAGGGCGCACTCGCGAGCGGACAGGACGCAGCAGCCGTCGTTGGGCAGACGGTCGTCTCCTAGTGAAATGAGACCGACACGGAGAGGCTGATCAGAGCATCTCACGAAACGACGGGAGCGGTGGAAACCAGAGTGTCTCATCCGCATCCGGATCCCAGACGATCGGACGGGCCGAGGTCGTCCGATCAAGCAATGGTGACGGGAGATCGCTACTTCGAGTATCATTGAGTGGCGTGCCAGGGGCAAGGGTATTGAACGCCGGGAGAACAAGTCGCGTCGGCGTCGCGTCGGCATCGCGGAGATAACACGGGCGACGACGTCCCTCGATCACGATCGCGGGATGGACGTGGCCAAACACGATCCGGTCAACGTCACTCACATTGGAAGGAGATTCGTGTCCGTGAACGACAAGTGTGTCGTCGTTGAGTCGGTGGGAGGATTTCAGTGAAACCGGTGCGATTGATGATAGGATCGTGTCGTGGTTACCCTCAAGAAGAACAGGACGGGCACCGGCGGCATCCGCTGCGTCGATCAGGCGACCGAGCGTATCCTCAACGTGGTCAGGAACGTCACCGAAGGCGTGAACGATATCACCCGCGAATACGAGTTCGGCCGGGTCGAACCGATCGAGAAGTGCGTCGATCCGGTCGGGTAGACGCGTTCGTTCGCCGAGTGGTAACTCAACGGGGGCGGCATCATCTCGTCCGAGATGTAGATCCGCACAGACAAGCGCGTCAGCTGTCGGGAGATACGCCGCCCGATCGGCGAGCTCAACGCGAGCGCTGGGTTCCACCATCGGCCCGTACTGGGGTGCCAAACGCGTCTTCGAGATCATACTCGGAGCCCGTCAGGACGTACAGCACCTCCTCAAGCGGATGAACCGCACCGGGGACGATCCGCACGACCAGGAGGGTGATGGCAAGTAGTGCGACGAGCGAAAGAGACTGAGAGATAAGGTGATGCGACACAAAGTACGAGGCAAGGAGTTCGTCGCTACCGAGGGTCGCGGTGAGCGTCTGGAACAGGGGGGCCTCAAACCAGCCAAGGGAGGCGGCGAGTCCAACGAAGACGTTGCGGGCGATGTTGAGCACCCAGATCACGCCGGTGGCAACGAGAAACGCTCGGGCCTTGCGGGACAGTGGCGCGTCCGTCGCCGCGACAAGCCCGCCAAAGATCGAGATGCTCCCGATGCCGGTGCATGATAATACAATGTATGTGCTGTATCCGTCGAAGCCAAACATGCTCTGATATCCGTTTGGTGCCTCAACGATTCCTGGGCTGTAACCGAACAGTTGCATCCCCCAGTGTGTCTGAACGGCCACGGTCTCAATCAGCAGCGTCTTGAGCGGGTCGATTGTTGTCGCCGGGAGATACAATACACCCATGAGCCCGACGGCACGCGAGAGCACCAACAGAGAATCTCGCCCCGAGATGAGAAGATACCCGGTATAGAACGAGAGCGGACCGCCGGCGAGGCTCAAGAGGCCCTCAAGCGGGCTGTGAAACTCAAAATAGAAAAACGGGAACATCGCGAGCCAGAACAGACCGAAAACTCCCCAGCTGATGCCGGCCACCTGCACTGCCTGTGAGCGCCGGTCCGCCGCGTCAAGCGCGATCGAGAGCAAAAACAGCGCAATCGACGTCCAGATCAGCACGTCTCGTCGCTGGATGACCGTATCGAGGACGGACAGTGCTCCCGGGTCCATCGCACACAGTTCAGGCTCGGGCAGATATGAACCTGACGACGGCGCAGCGACTTTTTAATGACCGGGGGCGTGGCTAGCGTATGGCCGACGTGTTGGAGAGCCAGCGATCGGCGACCCGGTTTCGCGTTCTCGTCGAGATCGCCGACCGACAGCCGGCAGTGAGCCAGGGCGAGATCGCCGATGCCGTAGGGATCACGAGTCAGGCGGTCAGCGAGTACGTGCAGGATCTCGCCGACGAGGGATTCGTCCGAAAAGAGGGTCGATCACGGTACCGAGTCACGACCGAAGGGGTTGACTGGCTGTTGAGCGAGGCCTCGGAGGTACGGCGATACCTTGAGTACGTGACCGGCGATGTTCTCGGGAACGTCAGAGAGGACGCCGCCATTGCGCTTTCGGACATTGAGACGGGCGAGACGGTGTCACTCTCGCTTGTTGACGGACTATTACACGCCGATCCCGACGTGACCGGGGCCGCGACCGGGACAGCAACCCGCGATGCCGCCACAGGGGAGGATGTCGGTGTGACCGACTTCTCTGGGATCATTGACCTTGATCCCGGGGAGGTAGTCGTGCTGCAGGTGCCCGCAATCGGGACGGGCGGGAGCCGGAACGTCGATCCGGAGGTGCTACAGGAGTACTGTGCTGGGAGCGATCTCGTCGTCGCCGCCGGCGTTGAGGCGGTCGTGGCACTCGATCAGGCGGGGATTGAGCCGGCGACCCGGTTCGCCGCCGGCGAGGTGGCCGCGGACGCCGCTGGCCGCGGAATCGATGTGACCGTGGTGGCGACAACCGGACTTGTCAGTCGCATCACGGACCCACTCACCGACGCGGAAGTGCCCTACGAGATCGCCAACCCGACCTGACCGGGATTTATCGCTCGTCGCTGTCGAGGACGCGAATCTGGTCGCCGCGCACCGTCACCGGAATGGGGACCGTCGCCTCGTACAGTTCGACGGTGACCTGGTCCTTGCCCTCGTCGATGCGCTGAACCTGTGCCTTCTCACCCTTGAATGGCCCGGCGATCAACTCGACGATATCACCCTCGGCGATTCCCTCGACATCGGGGGTCGGCGAGAGAAAGTGTTCGACCTCGGAGAAGTCACTCGGGGCGGGATCGCCGTCACGGCGCACGACATCACGCGCGTGTGGAATCTCATCGAGGATACGGTCGAAGACAGCTCCCGAGTCGGCCTCAACCATGACGTAGGAGGTCAACGAGTCGGGAGCCAGGGCGGCGTGAATCGACTCCTCTTCACGGTTGATAATCATATCCGCGACGGTCTGCTCTTGGCTGGCGGTCGTTTTGACGGCGTAGATTGGCATTCGATCACCCAGGAAGGAGGTTCATCAGCAGGAACATCAGAAAGCCCAGCGCGCCAATCAGCAGGATACCGGCTCCGGCAATCGAACCGGTTCGCGAGAACTCTGTCCAGGAGGGCGTACTCGCCATCTTCAGCACCCGGACGTACGATGAGAGGTCGGTCGGGATATTCATACTCCTATG
>CAZFMU010000142.1:0-4778 GCA_964520165.1 uncultured Salinarchaeum sp.
ATGATCAGGCGACGCTTGAGGCGTACTACCGCGAAATCGCCGACGTGTCACCGCTACCGGTATATCTGTATGCGGTGCCGGTGTTTACCGGGGTCAAGCTGACACCAAAGACGGTCGACGCCCTCGCGACCCACCCGAACATCGTCGGTATGAAGGACTCTTCAGGGGACGTTGCCGCCGCACTCGATGTGCTCAACCGGACGGAAGCCGCGGCGTTCGATCTCGTCGTCGGTGCCGGCGGTGTGCTCGCACCCATCCTCGCCGCCGGGGCCACGGGCGGGATCCTGGCTATCGCCAATCTCACACCGACCCGTGTCCGGGAGATCTACACGGCCACGCAGGCGGGCGATCAAGAGCGAGCACGAACTCAAAACGCCGATCTGCTCGCGCTCAACGAGGCAGTCACAGCCGAGTACGGTATCTCGGGGCTCAAGTGGGCGATGCGCGAACGCGGGGCACCAGCAGGGTACCCGCGGTCACCGCATCAGCCGCTCACGGACGCCGCGGTGGACGAGCTCACCGGACTGCTCGACGACTTGTAGTGGTTATGTACTGCATGGCTCACAACCCCGACGAGAGACCAGACACCGGCTTAAGAGGGCTCAAGCGTCCGCTTTGGGGTGTCGGGTCCGACACACCTATACGGGTGCAACCCTGGGATAATTGTACGATTATGGCACAACCATGCGAGAATCAGGTCCGGCGGATGGCCGGCATCGTGATCACGATCGGGACGGCTCTCGCGTACTTCGTTAGCCCCCTCTTCTTGATCATTCCGGCCTTCGCTGGCCTCAACCTCCTGCAGAGTAGTTTCTCCAATGTCTGTCCAGCGGAGTGGATGATGCCGGCCTGTGGCACATCGGAGACCGAGCAACACCCGACGGCGCCGGCACAGGACGCCTCCGAGTAGCCCCTACCGGCCGCGACGGAGTTCCTCAATTAGCTGCTCAATCGTCTCCTGTTGCTGACGGAGCAGTCGCTGTTGTTCCTCAATCTGCTCACGGAGGGCACTGAGCTCCTGTTGAACTGACGATGTCGAGGCTCCCGCTGGCTCAAAGCCGGCCTCGGTGAGTGCTGATTGCCCAGTCGAGCCGGTATTCTCCGTCGATTCGGTGGTCTCGCGCTGGGGGTCAAGCGGGTCAACACCGGTATCGAACGTCATTGGACTGCGATCAGCCGTCGAGTCATCGCCCGAGCCGTCGGTGTCATCCGGCGAGGCGAGTGCCGTCGAGAGATCGGCGTCCTCTGGGAGGTCGTGATACGCCCGGATCAGGTCATCGAGGTGGTGTTCAATCTCCCGCGCGGTTGGTTGGGGCGTCTTGATCCGCTGGGGACGTCCGTCAATCTCAAGAATCAGTTGTGAGGCGACATCGCCGCGCTCAACATCAAATCCCGTCACGTCAGCAAACGGATATGCCTCGTAGTCAGACGCCCAGACGGGAGAGCCGACGTGTTTGAGTAACTGCTGTGGGGTGAGCACCAGCGTGAGTTCGTTAAACCGGTAGAGTTGGTGAATCGACTCGTCGGCCTCAAGAACACCACGAGCGTGAAGGATCCCCGACAACACAGGGGGAACAACCGCATCGGTCTGACGTGTGGGAATCGAGAAGGCTTCCTCATCGCCGAGCGGGGTCACAAGCGTGAGTGTCGCCTTCCGTCGGCCCTCAGAGAGGTTGAATCGCTCGACATCGTGGTCGTATACCTCGACGGACTCATCGCTCAGAAGCCCTTCGCCGCGGTAGACGAGCGTTCGCGTCGGGGTGACGAACAGCGCGTCGTCACCGCCGAGTTCAACATCGGCGATGACGGACTCGCCGTCAAGCGCCTCCTCGACGGCACCGGGCGTGTCCATGCGTAGTGGTTACTTCGGGGGGTGGCTTAAATTCGGTGGGGCTGTCGACAGCGATAGGAAGGATTAAAACCGCCGGCAGCAGTAGGTGCAACTGCGCCCGGGTGGCTTAGTGGTTATAGCGCCGCACTCATAGGGTTCCGAGTTTCGGTGCGGCAGTCCCACACCGAGGCCCGCCGAGCCTCGAACCTGGGACATGCGGAGGTCGAGGGTTCGAACCCCTCCCCGGGCATGATGTTTGTCACAGGACTATTGATTAGCGTCCGAGGGTCTTTATCCGCCGCAGTCAAACCATGCCTATGGACGACGAGGCACGTGCCTTTCTGATGGAGTTACTTGAGGTTCCGAGTCCCTCGGGGTACGAACTTGACGGTCAGCGCCGCTGGCGTGAGTACGTCGAGCCGTACGCAGACGAACTTCACACCGACGAGTACGGGAACACCGTCGCCGTGTACGAGGGTGATGGTCCGGCAGTGGCGGTCGCCGGTCACGCCGACGAGATTGGCTATATTGTCCGGCGGATCGACGATGACGGCTTCGTCCATCTCGGACGGATTGGGGGCGCCGACCGGACGGTCAGCCGTGGTCAACACGTGCAGATCCACGGGTCTGATGGCCCCGTCAATGGCGTCATCGGGCAGACGGCGATCCATCTCCGAGAGAAGGATGATGAAACCTACGACGACATCGCCGAGCAGCACGTCGATATTGGCGTTGAGGACGGCGAGGCGGCGCGCGAGCTCGTCGAGGTCGGCGACCCAGTGACAGTCGCGACGACCGTTGGGGAACTCCAGGAGGACCGCGTCGCCGGGCGTGGACTGGACAACCGCGTTGGAACCTGGGTCGCCGCCGAGACGTTCAGACGGGCGGCCGAGGCGGATGTCGAGGCAACGGTTTATGCGGTCTCGACCGTCCAAGAGGAGGTTGGCCTCAAGGGCGCCCGGATGGTCGGCGAGGAGTTAGCCCCCGATGCTGTTATCGCCGTCGACGTGACCCACGCTACAGACTACCCGGGCGCGCCGAGTGACAAAGCCGCCGATGTCGAACTCGGGGGCGGGCCGGTTGTCGGACGAGGGAGTGCGAATCACCCGGTCGTTGTCGACGCGGTTCGGTCGGCCGCCGAGACCGCAGATGTCGACATCCAGTTGTCCGCTGCGGGGATTCGGACGGGCACCGACGCCGATGCCTTCTACACGCAGGCAGGAGGCACCCCTGCATTGAACCTGGGACTGCCAAACCGGTATATGCACACGCCCGTTGAAGTGGTCGATCTTACGGATCTCGACGACGCAGCGACGCTTATGTGCCAGACCGTCGCGGAGGCCCCCGACGTCGCCCCGTTCGGTCTCGAGTTGTAGCAGTTGTTGTGAATACGATTTCGTGATTCAGTGTGGACGGCGGTAGAACGCCGTCTCACGCCTTCTTATCTGCGTATTGCCGAAAGCCCGTCTGTGATAGACACACCTCTGCTGAAAGAGGAACCTCATCAGGGCTGGCGTGGCTTGTGTTTCTGTTCGGGATGATCGGAGATGAAGACGCTCGTGCGCTCGGGGATATCCTCGGTCACCCACGAGTTCGCCCCGATACTGACGTGGTCGCCGATACTGACCGGGCCGAGGATGTTAGATCCGGCGCCGATCACCACGTGATCACCCACATCGGGGTGGCGTTTGTAACCCTTCTTGAGCATGTGCTCGCGGTCCTCACGCTCCTCAAAGTGTAACGCTCCGAGCGTGACGTTCTGGTAGATACGCACCCAGTCACCGACCGTCGCTGTCTCACCGATCACCACCCCGGTGCCGTGATCGATAAAGAAGTACTCGCCAATGGTCGCACCAGGGTGAATATCGATGCCGGTCTGTGATTTAGCGTACTCGGTGAGTTCCCGGGCGTACGCCGGCGCTCCCAGTTCGTAGCACTCGTGGGCGACACGCTGGACCATAATCGCGTGGACGCCAGGGTATGAGCGGATCACCTCAAGGTATGCCTTGGCGGCCGGATCGCCCTTGTATGCGGCCTCGACATCCTTTTTCACCGTTTTTCGGATAGCCGGTAGCCGGTCAAGGAGTTCATCAACGATCCCGGTCGGATCGGTGTCGGTGTACGGATCGATCCCGCGATAACAGTACTCGCCAAACGCTTCGAGTTGCTCGTGAACCGCATCGGCGTCACCGAGGAGGTCACCGCCACTCCAACAGCGGGGAAATAGTAGCTTCCGAAGGAGGGTCGCTTCGTCCCGCAGGTGACCCCGGTGGGGAAAGTCCATGTCGGGATCGGTCGGGAACGGCTCCTTGTCGTCGGCGTAGGACGCCACTAACCGCTGGTGGGCGTCCCCGGGATACTCATATCCCATGTACCCAATTACACGGCCTGCGACGGTTTAACTCTTGCAGGCTCCGTCACCTCAGAGTCCATTACCGGCCGTCGGGTGACAACGGTGAGTGAGCGTCGTTATCATCGTGATCGACGGCCGTCTCAATTGCGTCGACCGCCGCCAGCGGAGTGTCAACCGCCTTCACGCCTTCAACCGCGTGGGTGTCAAGTCCGACGACCGGCCGGTCGGCGTTCAAACTCAGTGCGATCTCCGAGAGTGTTCCGTAGGCACCGTCGATAGCGATCACGCCAGCGCCGTTGTACGCCACAAGCGCGTTTCGGGCGTCACCGAGGCCGGTCGCAATCGGAATATCCACGTATGCGTTGGCGTCGGTGGAATCTGCCGACGGAAGGATGCCGATCGTCCGTCCACCGGCGTCGGTTGCGCCACGACAGACGGCCTCCATGACGCCGCCGAGGCCGCCACAGACCACTGTGTGACCACGCTCGCCGAGGTGTTGACCAACAGCTCGGGCCTGCTCGTAGGTATCCGTCGAGACGGTGCTTCCGCCGATGACGCTGATGCGCATACAGGGGCTTTGGAGCACTCCACTAG
>CAZFMU010000143.1:0-4773 GCA_964520165.1 uncultured Salinarchaeum sp.
TAGCGGGAGGTGGATTTGAACCACCGATCTCCGGGTTATGAGCCCGGCGGAATCTCCTGACTATCCCATCCCGCTACATGATCGTAGCGCTGTGTGTCAATTAAGGGTTGCGATAGTGGGATGACCCCGGCGCCCTCGCCGGATCGACGCTCACCCGGCGGTGACGGGGACGACCTCCTCGGCTGCCACCCGCTCGACCTCAAGGAAGTGCGGCGTGAAGTTCTGGGTCTCGAAGGCCTCGCGTTCGGATTCCTTGCCGATGATGCACCACAGCTGGACCTGGCTCGGGCCGTGCCACTCGCCGTTGCGGTTGATCCGAAAACAGACGAAGCGCTCGCCGGCAAGTTCAATTTCGTCGTCAACCCGGATGCCGGGGTCGCCGTGGACGAGCAGTCGTTTCACGACCGCTGGGTTCGGCCGATCCGAAAATAAGCCCTTCGGGGCCGGCATGTCGGCGGGCCGAACCAAACCCGTTTTATTGACGCCGCTTCTACCGGACCCAAGGTGAGCAACGCATGGAGATGCCACGCCGGATGAATACCTACTGTCCGCACTGCCGGGAACACAACGAACACGAAGTCGAGCGCGTCCGAACCGGCCGCTCGACGGGCATGAAGTGGATCGACCGCCAGGAACGCCGTAACTCCGGCATCGGGAACGACGGGAAGTTCTCGAAGGTGCCGGGCGGCGACAAACCCACCAAGAAGACCGACCTGAAGTATCGCTGCAACGACTGCGGGAAGGCCCACCTCCGTGAGGGCTGGCGCGCCGGGCGTCTCGAACTCCAGGACTGATCATGGCGGGAAGCTTCTACACCGTCGTCTGTCCGGACTGTTCGAGCGAACAGGTCGTCTTCGAGAAGGCGGCGACGACCGTCTCGTGTGCGGTCTGTGGCCACACGCTCGCGACGCCGACCGGCGGGACCGCAACGATCGACGGCGACATCGTTGACACCGTCGAGGACCGCCCCGAAGATCCCACTGGCGAACGATGAAATACAGCGGCTGGCCCGAACCCGGTGAACTCGTTGTCGGCGAGGTCGACGAGATTGAGGACTTCGGTGTGTTCGTCGACCTCAAGGAGTATCAGGACCGTCAGGGCCTCGTCCACGTCAGCGAGGTCGCCTCCGGGTGGATCAAGAACGTCCGCGATCACGTCAGTGAGGGCCAGACCGTCGTCGCCAAGGTGCTTGATGTCGACCGCGACGCCCAGCAGATTGATCTCTCGCTGAAGGACGTCAACGATCACCAGCGCTCGGACACCATCCAGGACTGGAAGAACGAGCAGAAGGCCGACAACTGGATGGAACTCGCCTTCGGCGACGACGAGGAGACCATCATCGCCGTGGCGAACGCGCTTCTCGGTGAGTTCGGTTCACTATATGAGGCCTTCGAGGAGGCCGCCATCCGTGGTCATCCCGCGCTTGAGGACGTTGATCTCGCTGACGAGCGCATCGATGCGGTCGTCGAGACCGCCCGCGAGAACGTGTCGGTTCCCTACGTGACCGTCACCGGATACGTCGATCTTGAGTGTCCCGCTGGCGATGGCGTCGATGCCGTCCGCGAGGCGCTTGAAGCCGCCGAGGGCAACGGCACGGTCGGCGACGATATCGATCTGGAGGTCACCTACGTCGGCGCGCCGGAGTATCGCCTTCGCGTCCAGGCGCCGAATTACAAGACCGCCGAGGACGAGCTTGAAGCCAGTGCCGACCGGGCTATCACCGCGATCGAGGCCCGTGATGGGACCGGCATGTTCCATCGTGAACGACACGAGGACGACAGCTGAACGGTGAAATCCGATATCCACGTCTGTTCTGCCTGGGAGCAGGCCCACGATCGGCCGGTCTACACGCTTGCGGACACGTGTCCGGAGTGTGGCGCTCCGGCGATCAACAGCGCGCCGGCCCCCTTCTCGCCGGCCGATCCATACGGCGAGTACCGCCGCCGAGCGCGCTCGAAGTGACCCAACGCCCAGCGTGATCTGTTTGTAAGGGCCTCGTGTGGATCGGTGTCGACCACGGGTATCGTTGCGTTCATACGCCTGCCGCCCGCGGACCCGGTATGGACGAATTTGCGACCGAGCAACTCGAGACTGTTCCACTCGATGACCCGGTCCTCATCGAGGGGCTCCCGGGGGTTGGTCACGTCGGCAAACTCGCCGCCGACCACCTCGTCGAGGAGTTCGACGCAACGCCCGTTCGCCGACTGTATTCCGAGCACTTTCCGCCACAGGTGTCGATTGATGAGACCGGGGTTGCGAGCCTTACCGCCGCCGAGTTCCACGCCATCCCAACTGCGGGGCGTGACCTGGTCGTCGTCACCGGTGACCACCAGGCCCAGAGCAACCACGGCCACTACCGGCTGACCGAGGCGATCCTCGACGTCGGGGAGACCCTTGGGGTCTCTGAGGTCTACGCCCTCGGAGGCGTCCCGACCGGCGAACTCATCGAGGAGTACGACGTGCTCGGTGCGGCCACCGATGAGGCCACCGTCGACCGGCTTACGGAGGCCGGCGTGGAGTTCCGATCGGACGAACCGGCCGGCGGCATCGTTGGCGTCAGCGGTCTCCTGTTGGGCCTTGGTGGACGACGCGCCTTCACCGCCGCGTGTCTGATGGGCGAGACCAGCGGGTATCTTGTCGATCCCAAGAGCGCCCGCGCCGTCCTCGTGGTGCTTGAGTCGGTGCTTGACTTTGAGGTCGACTTCGAGACGCTTGAGGACCGCGCCGAGGAGATGGAGGAGGTTGTCGGCAAGATCCGTGAGATGGAGGCCCAACAGTCCGCCGGCAGCCCAAGCGAGGACGACTTACGATATATCGGATAGCCGTTGTTGCACATCCGATCCCTCTTTCACCCGGTGTCGCTCGTCTTTTTCTTTGCGTTCTGACTGCTGGGTGCGTAATTTCTTGTTGGTGTGCGCGCTACCGGCGCGCATGTTCGTGTCACCCACCGCGGTGTGCCTGCCACTCCAGAGTGCGCCGGACCTGTCTAGGTACCTGCTCACCGACGGGGCTGTTGTGGGTGCATCGGTGTACCTCAATATCGCCCTTGCCGGACTCTCGATCCTCGGGTTCGTGTACATGGCCCGTTCCATTGCGGACCCGCGGGCCACCCTCATCGCCGTCGCAACGATTACCGTCCCGGTGGTCTCGTTGATCAGCTACACCGGGTTGGCCTCCGGGCTGACAATCGGTCTGTTCGAGATGCCTGCCGGTCACCCGCTGTCGGGCGCCACGCTGACGGTCGCCGGTGAGACCTACGATGGCGTCCTCACGATGTGGGGGCGGTATCTCACATGGGCCTTTTCGACGCCGTTCATCCTGCTGGCACTGGGCCTGCTCGCCGGATCGAATCTCACGAAACTCGTCACCGCGATCGTCTTCGACGTCGCGATGTGTCTGACCGGCCTTGCCGCCGCGGTGACCACCTCGTCGGTGCTGTTTCGCTGGTGGTGGTTCCTCCTGAGCAGCGCCTGTTTTCTGGTCGTGTTGTATGTGCTCTTTGTGGCGTGGCCCCGAGATGCCAAGCGTACCGGAACGCTTGAGCCGATCTTCAACACGCTCAAGACGCTCACCGTCGTCACGTGGTTCGGCTACCCGCTCGTGTGGGCGATTGGCGTTGAAGGACTTGGACTGCTTCCGGTGGGGCTGTCCTCGTGGGCCTATAGCCTCCTTGATATTGTCGCGAAGTACGTCTTCGCGTACCTCCTGTTGCGGTATCTCGTCGCCGAACCTGACCCGGTGACCGCCGCCGCCGACTACGGGGCGTCGCTGCCGGGGATCACGCCCTCGGACGACTGACCGGTCGTTTGTGATCGATTGGGCAGGTCTAACGGCCGAGCGACCGAATATCCGTAGATATATGGGAGCGCTCACGAATCGTCCAGTAAGAAGCGATCCCGACGCGGCTCTTGGACGATCAGCCTATGACTGCACTCACCTACCTCGAGTTTCACGCGGTGTTGATCCTCCCCCCGCTCGCGTTGCTCGCGCTCGCGACGTGGCGTCGCGATACGGCGTGGAGCGATACACAAGCGCTCGCTGGACTCCTCGGGATGGCGATTCTCGCCCTTATCTACACGATCCCGTGGGACGGGCATCTCATCACCCTCGGCGTCTGGTCGTACCCTGCCGAGGCCATCACCGGCCGGATCTGGGTGATCCCCTACGGCGAGTACCTGTTTTTCATCCTCCAGTCAGCCCTGACCGCGCTGTGGCTCTACCAGTTCATCGATGTCGAGGACGTCTCGTTGAGCCTCCCCCGACGGACGCGCCTCATTGGTGTCGCCGGCGGACTCGCGGTGAGTGCGGTCGGCCTGGGGCTGTTGTATACCGGCAGTGGCTTCTATCTCGGCGCGATCTTGGCGTGGGCTGGACCGGTGTTGGCCATCCAGTGGGGCTTCGGCTGGCCGTACCTCGTGCGAACCTGGCGGCAGTGTCTTCTCGGGGTTGGCGTGCCCACACTGTATCTCTGGGTGCTTGACTGGCTGGCGATCACCCGCTGGGGGCTGTGGACGCTCGATCCGGCGCGACTGACGGGCATTGCCGTCGCTGGGCTCCCGATCGAGGAGATGACCTTCTTCCTCGTGACCAACGTCTTCCTCGTCCAGGGACTGGTCATGTGGATGTGGCTGCTCGATCAGCTCGGTCGGCTCCGACACTCGACGGAGTACGTTCCGCGGCCGACGCGGTTCAGTTCGACCGACTGACATCCTCCTGCCCCTAAGGGGTGGGTTTCCGCTAACCTTCTGTCAGACGGCGGCCCCGTCCAGACGG
>CAZFMU010000144.1:0-4743 GCA_964520165.1 uncultured Salinarchaeum sp.
TCGTCTGTCATGTTGTGTGTCGTGTTGTGTGTTGGGTGGAGTACTCGTCGTAACGATCAGCGACCAACGCAGTTTTCGATCGGGCTCGCCGGTTCGAGGACGGCCACTGCGACACCGCGAACTCCAGATCGCGTGTAGGCAGTCGGCCGACCCCGGAAACGGGTCCGGGCCCGAAGGTACTCACATGCGTGGCCATGGGTAGGGCTACATCCGAACGAACCGCAGGATGTAATAAGTGTTTTGTGGTTCAGTCTCGGTTCCGTATGCGAATTGGCGGATCCCCGAGCGCACGCACGTCACAGACGAGACAGCGATGTGAGCGGGGTACGGCCGCAACCGTGGCCAGCGCACCCACCGGTGGATTAGTCCGGCAACTCCGACCGATCGAATCCAAGCCGGTCACCAGTTGTAACATCGCGTTCGGTTGTCCATCCCCGGTTGAGTTCGAGCACGTACGGGCCACGGCCCTCGTAGGCTTGATCGGCCCCAGACTCGCCGGTGTCCGGAGCAGGGGCGTGATGGATTGTGGTGATGGTGCCGTCCGCATCGGCAAAGACGATATCCAGTCCAAAGTCCATCTCGCGCATGACGAAGGTCGGGACGTTCGGAGCCTCAAACACGAACAGCAGTCCGGCGTTCTCGGGAAGCGTCTCGGCGGGACTGAGTCCACGATACTGCTGTTCGGCGGTTCGCGCGATGGCCGCTTTGACAGCGCCCAGTCGGCCACCGTCGTCGTCCCGCACCGTGATCCGCACCGTCTCGTAGTCGGCAAACGGACCGGTCGGCCAGTTCTCGGGGAGTGCGGACGCTTGAAGGCTGGTACAGCCGGCGAGACCGCCACCACACAGTGCTCCGGTGGTTGCCAGGACCGCTCGGCGGTGCATAACGCCACGATACACACCGATCATGAAAAAGCGACCGCATCATCCGTTGCTCCAGCCGTCCCCCAATCGAAAAGACGAAACAACCAACAGCAAGGGCGCATCTCGTCTGCATATGACCGCTCCCGAGCGGGTTTACGAGCGCACCCGCGAGGTACTCAACGATCATCCGGAGCTCGGGGAGTCACTCCAGACGCTCATCGAAATCGACGCCGGACGGGAGGACTGGACCTTCGAGGACGTGCCGATCGATTCCGGCACATTTGGCGAACTCGTCTCACGGGACATCGTTAAACGGACTGACGACGGCTACCGGGTCGCCGACCGGGAGGCGGTCCGGGCCGCCATCGCCGGCGAGCCGTTCGAGACGGCATCCGAAGCCGACACCCACACGGCTCGTGATCGAACGGTACTTGCGACCCTGACGGACAGCATATCCACATCGACCGTTGTCGGCCTCCTCGTCGGCGTGCTCACCATTGTACTCTGGCGCTGTCTCCAGTATCGATCAGTGCTGCGGAACGGCGCCGTTGTCTCGCCGAGTAACGATCCCTACTTCTTTCGGTACATCCAAGAGCAGTTGATCGCCCGTGACGGCCTGCATCCAAGCGCACTCCAGGATGTCAACGCGGCGGCCGTCCGCCCGCTCAGCCACGCCCTGAACTGGTGGCTCACCGAACTCCTGGGTGGAACGCCCGCCGCCGCCAGCCTCGTTGCCGGCTGGCTCCCCGTGCTCGCGTCGGCCGCACTCGGGGTCGTCCTCTTTGCGACGACGATGATCCTGACGCGTGATGTGCGCGCGGCAACCCTGTCGGCGGTTCTTCTCGGCGTCACACCCGTGCACGCGGTCTATACCTCACTCGGCTTCTTCGATCACCAGCTCCACCAGTACTTCTGGCTCGGAGTACTCCTGTTGACGCTCGTCTGGCTCGGTCGGGACCTCAAACGGCGCATCGAGACGAGCACAGACCCCAAACAGGCGGTCAGGCGTCGACTTCGAGACAGACGGGTCTGGCTCGCGAGCGGGATACTCGCCGTGACGATTGGAGCCACGCCACACCTCTGGGGTGGCGGCCCGCTGATTCTCCTGCCCGTCGCCCTCTATATCGCGCTGCGAACCGTCACCGACGTGCAGGCCGACCTCCCGCCAGAACGGACACTCGCGCCCGTGCTTGCCGCAACGATCGTCGGGGCAGTCCTTGCGTACCTGCCACACGCCGCCTGGGGATGGCGCCGCGCGTTCGCCGTCTTCACGCCAGCCCTGTTGGCCCTTGGTGGCGTGAGCGTCGTCGGCCTCGCCGTGCTCTGGCGACGCCAGGACCTGCCGGCACGGTGGCTCCTCGCAAGCGAGGGGGTGGCTGCCATCGCCGTAGTCGGGCTGTTCCGGGTGCTCCAGCCGAGTCTCTTCGCCGATGCCATCAGTCGCGCCGGCGATCTGATCTTCAGGGCAACCGCCATTGAGTCGGGGTCGCTCTATGCGTTCAACAAGGCGATCATCTTCGGACCGCTCTACCAGGTCGGACTGTACTTCTACATTGCCGTGGTCGTTCTGGCGGTGATCGGCTGGACGGCCACCCGAGAGTACCGCCCGGGGTGGCTGGCGGTGGTCGCCTTCGGGGGCTTCTTCGCCGCCCTGGCCGGCCTCCAGACGCGGTTCGCAGGGCAGATGACGATCCCGTTTAGCATCCTCGGGGCCGTCGGGATTCTCTGGCTCCTCGGAACGGTAGATCTCGTCAGACCGATCGGGCTTCGTACCAACAGCGCAGAACAGTCGCCCGAGGAATCAAGTGGCATCCGGGAGTTCGAGTCGCCGTCGGTACGAAAAGGGGCCTACATTGGGGGCTTTCTCCTGTTGCTCATTGGGTTGAACCTGGTGACCGTCCCCGGGCTCTACAGTCAGACCCACTACGGTGAGGCGTACGATGCGGCGGCGGAAATCGACGATCACGCCGCGGTGATCAACCAGAGTTACCCCGAGAACTACGTGCTGAGCCAGTGGGGCGAGAACCGGATGTACAACTACTTCGTCAATGGCGAGGCCCGTGGCTACGGCTACGCCCGCGCGAACTACGACTCCTTCCTAAACACGACTCCCAATCAGGCGTACGATCAGTACAGCGACCGGGTCGGGTACGTCAGCATCACCGCCGAGTCGATGGCCAGTCAGTCGACGTACACCGATGTGATCAATCGGACCGGCTTTGACACACCGAATGCAGGCCACTACCAAGCGGTCTACGCCTCCGATGCGGTGACGGCGTTCGCGCTCGTTCCCGGCGCGACCCTCCAGGTCTCCGCGAGTGAAGGGACCACGGTAACCGCAGAGACGCAGATCAACGTGAGCGGCGACATGAACAGACGGACCTACACCCAGACCGCATCCACGACCGACGGCACCGCAACCCTACGGGTACCCTATCCCGGAGAGTACACCGTCGAGGGCCAGACCGTGACGGTCCCCCGACAGGCGGTCTACGCCGGCGAGCAGATCCAGGTCGGCGGATAGCGATCCACAGACTCAGGCGGTCGGAGCGACCTGCGGGAACTCGGCACCGAGCAGTCGCTCGATCTCGGCGTGAAGCGGCTCCAGAGCGAGTGCATCCTCGGTTGTGGTCCGACGGATCATCACCCCGGTGAGCAGCGTGTACAGGTGTGAGACCGTCTCCGAAACCGCTTCGACCGTGAAGATATCCTGCTCGACGCCCGCCTCGATCGCCACCCGCAGGCGTTTCTGCAGGACGCGATCCGCCCGGGTGAAGGCCGCCCGGAAGGCGGCATCGTGTGGTGCGTGTCCGCGGATCTCCGTGAGCGCACGCATGAACTGATACTCGGTGCTCTGTGGATCGGCGGTAATCATGCCGAGAAAGCGCCGAATCGACGCATGCGGATCCTCGGGAGCAGCGGCGATGTTCGCCTCAAGCTGATCGAGCATCGCATCGAGGCAGTCGACCACGAGCTGGTCCTTGCTCTCGTAGTGGTGGTAGATGAGCGACGTGCTCTTCGAGAACTCGGTGCCGATCGTCTGCAAGGAGAGTTCGGCGTACCCGTGTTGAGTGAGCGCCCGGTAGGTCGCCGCGAGCAGCTCCTCGCGGGTTCCCTCCGGGTCGGCGAAGAACTCTCTCATGAACCGGCCTCCGGAACCGCTCCCCAGTACTGCATGACTATGTCGTCTGGGTCGCACCGGCATAGGGGTGTTGATTGATCGATCAACAAGGTTATTCCGTCGGGCAAACTGGTGGAGGTATGCAGTACGCTATGGGTACGTTCGGTCAGTATCGAGTGGGTCTATGACATCCGCGCGATCGGTCCTCGCAGTCGCGCTGTTGCTCGCGATCCCGCTGGGCGTCGTTGTCGCCGGTGGGACCCCCGCCCAGGGGGCGACGATCATCTCCGGCTATCCGGAGCTCGACGCCTATGCTCCGAACAACGATCTCGTGCCGGGCACCCAGCAGGATCTCACGATCCAGGTCGCCAACGACGGGACGATCCAGTCCGGGAACCCCGCGGAACGGGGGCAGGTGACGACCGCAAGAAGTGCCACCATTGAACTCTCCGCCGAGGATGCGCCGATAACAATCGAGACCAACCAGCAGTTCATCGGCTCGATCACCGAGGACGCAGCCGAAGACGTGCCGATCAGCGTCACAGTCCCCGAAGGCGCTGATCCGGGCACGTACGAGATTGAGGCCGAGATCGACTACTCCTACACCTCGCGGATCGCTCCTGCGGGGGGCGTCGAGACGGAGCTCAGCGAGTCGACTACCGAGACGATCGAAATCGAGATCGAGAACGAGCCGCGCTTCCGGCTTGAGACCGTCGACAGCGACGTCCAGGTCGGCGAGTCCGGCACGCTCAACGTCTC
>CAZFMU010000145.1:0-4725 GCA_964520165.1 uncultured Salinarchaeum sp.
TGCCGTCGGCGAACCGAACCTCCATTGTGTCTCCGTCGGTGACCGACTCAACCGTGACGGTCCATGTCAGGCCGTCTGACGGTGCCACATCGGGTCCGGCGACGCAGCCACCAACCACCAACACTCCTGCAATGACCACTATCGCCAGCATCCGTGACCGACGCATCTGACCGGCCGAGGATGTACTCAGATAAAAATATCTCGAATGCTATAGGATTCGATAAGCATCACTCTGAAGCTTAATGTACCGATTCAGACGGCGCCATAGCGTTATATATTAGAATTAGATAATTTCATTCCGGGCGATGTTATGCCGTACGAATGGCATGACCTCCTCCGTGTCTAATCGTATCTCGCGACGACGCTTTCTTGGCAGTACTGGGGCGGCCGGTGCGGTCGCCCTCGCCGGGTGCACTAGTGGCTCGGACTCCAGCGGCGCCACGAGTGGCGACTCGGGGGCTACCGGATCGGTGACGCTTGAGTTCTGGCACATCTTCGGCGGCCAGCTCGGGTCCACACTTGAAGAGATGGCGAACGAGTTTTCCCAGCAGACCGACGGGGTCACTATCCAGGCTGTCAATAATGGCGGCTACCGCCAGAACCTCAATCAGGCGCTACAGGCCTCCCGGGCAGGCGATCCGCCAGGAATCGTACAGATCTTTGAGATTGGCACTCGGCTCGCGCTTGATAGCGGTGCCTTCAGGCCAATCGGCGAGATTCTCCCTGAAGAGCAGATCAATCTGAAGGATTTCCTCCCCTCCGTTCTCAACTACTACCGGATCGACGGCCAGCTCAACTCGATGCCGTTCAACTCCTCAAACACGATCATGCTCTACAACAAAACAGCATTCGAGGCCGCCGGGCTCGATCCGGAGTCCCCACCCCGCAGTCTTTCGGAGGTCCGCTCGGCCGCCGAGACGATCGTCACTCAGACTGACATGGAACGGGGGATTAGTTGGCCTAACCACACTTGGATGCAGATCGAACAGCAGTTCGCGAAACAGGATCAGCTGCTTGTGAATGAGGAGAACGGGCGGGCAGGCCGTCCCAACGAGTCGTACTTCAATAGTGAGGCCGGTCGCAAGGTCTACCGCTGGTGGAAAGGAATGGCCGACGCTGAGCTCTACCTCAATCCGGGGATCGAAGCCTGGAGCGAGGCCCGACAGGCCTTTCTTACACAAAAAGTACCAATGCTCTGGGATTCGACATCCAACATGGTGTCGATGCGGGCCGGTGCCGAGGAAAACGGCTTTGAGCTCGGATCGGCATACTTGCCGACACCCGACGGGGCTAACACGGGTGTGGTTATCGGCGGCGGCTCGCTGTGGGTTCCGAACGCGCTCTCAGAGACCGAACAGGAGGTAGCCGGTGAGTTCATCGCGTACCTCACTCAAACTGAGCAGCAGGCGCGCTGGCACCGCAACAGCGGGTACTTCCCGGTACGCCAGAGTGCCATCGACCAACTCACGAGCGAAGGCTGGTTCAACCAGAACCCCAACTTCCGCACGGCCTTCGACCAGCTCAAGGACACTCAGGACACGCCGGCGACTCGGGGTGCCGTTATGGGCGTTTTCCCGGAAGCCCGGACGATTAACGAGGAGCTCTCGGTGCGCATCATCAACGGCGAGGTAGGTATCGAGGAGGGCCTTGAGCAGATGGACCAGCAGGTGGCTGACACCCTGAGCCAGTACAGCGGGAGCTACTCCGGAAACTGATCTCACCGTTGCGCCATGCCTGGGCAAACTTCACTGTATGAATCGAGACTCCAGGCGGCAGGACTGCTGCTGCCGACGGTCCTCGTTCTCGTTGCGTTTCTGTATTATCCCGGTCTTGAGACTTTCCGGCTCAGTCTTTACGAGACGCTCTTTCTGGGCCAGCAGACGGCCTGGAACGGACTTGGTAACTACGTTGAGCTGGCGACATCAACGGCCTATCGCCAGAGCTTTTTGATTTCGATCCTGTTCGCGGCGGTCGTCGTGGTGGGCACGCTGGTCCTGTCGATCGGAATCAGTTATCTGCTGTTCCGCGTCGATGTCGGCGCTTCGACATATTTAATCGCCGCTATCTGGCCGTACGCACTTCCACCGGCCGTGGCAGCTATTCTGCTCAATTTCCTGCTTCACCCCAATCTCGGCATTTTCACCTATTACCTGGAAGCGCTGACACCGTTCACGCTAGACTGGTTTAGCAACGGCACACAGGCGTTTCTGGTAATCGCCGTCGTCGCCATCTGGAAGCAGCTGGGATACAACATCATCTTTCTTGTCGCAGCACTGAACAACGTTCCCGAGACGCTGACCGAGAACGCCCGTCTCGACGGCGTCGGACACCTCCGTATGCTCGTTCGGGTCTATCTCCCGCTCATATCGCCAACGGTTGTCTTTCTAGTTGTGATGAACACGATTTATTCGTTCTTCTCGACGTTTCCTCTGGTTGATTTGATGACGAGCGGTGGCCCTGGTAATGCGACGAATCTGCTGATATTCAAACTGTACCGTGACGCCTTCGAGTTCTCAAGTCTTGGGCTAGCCTCGGCAGAGTCGGTGATTCTGTTCGTCCTCGTGGCCCTGCTGATGTACGTACAGATTCGCATCTCCGACGCGTACGCCCATTACGGAGCGTGAGCACCATGTCGGCACCCTCCGATTCGTCGGCGATCCAACTTGAACAGGTCCGGGCCGTACTGCCCGAGACGTTCTGGATGCACCTCGGCTTGGTGAGTGCCATCGGCCTCGTATCGACTCCGCTCCTGCTAGCCGTCGTCATGAGCACGCAGTCAACTGCGGAGGTCTACCAAGTAACGAACATCGGGATCGGAAGTCAGGGGCTGCGCAATTACTGGCTTGTCATCACGGAGTACAATTTCGGGACGTACATGCTCAACTCTCTGCTCATGAGCATCATTATTGTTGTCGGTAAGGTGTCACTCTCCCTGCTGGCCGCGTTGGCGTTGGTATACTACGAGTTCCCATACGAACGGGCAGTTTTCATGTTCATTCTCCTGACGCTCCTGCTCCCAGTCCCGGTCCGGATCGTCCCGCTGTTCCAGTTGATGGTTGACCTGGGCTGGACAAACACGCTCATCGCCCTGACGGGACCATATATCGCCAGCGCCACGGCCGTCTTCCTTTTTCGACAGCACTTCATGAGTATTCCGACGTCGCTCGTCGAGACGGCCCGACTTGATGGTGTTGGCCCACTCCGATTTCTGAAGGACGTTCTGATCCCGATGTCACGGGGCATGATTGCGGGCGTATCGGTCATCACGTTCATCTACGCGTGGAACCAGTTCCTCTGGCCACTGGTTGCTGTGACAGACAAAAGCCAGCAGGTCGTGCAGGTCGGCATTCGGTACCTCCAGGGGTCCGCCCAGGCTGGACTCACGCAGTGGGGACTCATCATGGCCGGAGCAGTCTTAGCGCTGATCCCTCCGCTTGTAATCTTGGTCGGCCTTCGCGGTCCGTTACTCGAAACATTCGATATCCAACAGGAGTGACTACGCATGAGCCAGATCACCCTTAGCACCATCAAGAAACGCTACAACGATGTTGACGCGGTCAACGGGATCGATCTCACCGTTGAGGACGGCGAGTTCTTGGTTGTCGTCGGTCCCTCCGGGTGTGGCAAGTCGACGCTGCTGCGTATGATCGCTGGGCTTGAGACCGTCACTGACGGGACCATCGAGATCGACGGGGAGATTGTTAACGATCGTCCGGCCTCTGCGCGGGACATCGCGATGGTGTTCCAGAACTACGCACTGTATCCGCACATGAGTGCTCGCGAGAACATTCGCTTCGGCATGGAGGCGGCGAGTGACGACTCCGCCGACGCGATCGATCAGCGCATAGTTGATGCCGCCGACACGCTCGATATCGGTGATCTCCTCGATCGCAAGCCAAAGGAACTCTCGGGCGGTGAGCGACAGCGCGTCGCAATCGGTCGGGCGCTCGTTCGCGAGCCTTCCGTGTTTCTTTTAGACGAACCTCTGTCCAATCTCGACGCCAAACTCCGGGTCCAGATGCGGGCCGAGTTGCTCCAGTTGCACCGACAGCTCGATACGACGACCGTCTACGTAACGCACGATCAGACCGAAGCCATGACGCTCGGAGACCGGGTCGCGGTCCTAAAGGACGGCCAACTCCAGCAGGTCGCCACACCGCAGCATCTGTATGATTTTCCGGCGAACCGCTTTGTTGCCAGTTTTATCGGTGAACCGGCGATGAACCTCCTGCCGGTTGCTGTCCGCCAGCGTGAGACCGGGTATGTCGCCGAACACGAGGTCTTTGATCTCCGGTTGCCGGTTACTGACACCCTTCCGGATCTGATCGATCAACAAGTCCTCTTGGGAATTCGTCCTGAAGATCTTGCGATTGCAGACGCCCCGTCTTCTACAGACGCGTTCGCAGCGACCGTCCGAGTTCGCGAACCGCTCGGGGAATCACTACTGTTGCACTGCGATGTCGGACCGCATACCCTCCAAGTGAAAACGGCGCCACGCCAGCAGATTACTGTCGACGACTGTATTCGGCTGACAGCCAACAAGGAACGGCTTCATCTCTTTGATCCCGACACCGGTCAGGCTCTCTATCATGCCACACAACCGGCGAAGCGCCCTGAACCAACCTCGGGATGACTAGCGGGTTGTCCCGGGCTACGGAAGCGTCCAGTCGATGTCGAGCGCGCGGCGACGGAACCGGGGGTAGGTCACCACCTCGAAGGTCGCAT
>CAZFMU010000146.1:0-4684 GCA_964520165.1 uncultured Salinarchaeum sp.
GGAAGATTCGGAAACAGCACCCTTCCGTTTATTGTTGTAGTCGATCCTACTACGACCGATTACAACAGATGATCACCGACGCTCGCGTGCTTCAGCCCGACTTCGTGCCCGCTGAAATCAAGCACCGCTCTGCCGAATTAACGCACATCACAAACACGCTCCAACCACTCCTCTCCAATACCGGACACCCACAACCATCATTTCTCTACGGTCCATCAGGAGCTGGTAAGACGTGTATCGCCCGGTATACCCTGAACAAACTCCGCGAAGAGGCCGTTAACGTTACCACCCAGTACGTCAATTGCTGGGAAGATTACAGTCGATTCAAGACGCTCTATCGGATTCTCGAAGGCATTGATCGCACTTTCGACGTCCACCGCCAATCAACGCCGCAGGACGCGTTACTCGACCGGATCAAAGCGTACGACGGCGGTCCGTATGTCGTGATTCTCGACGAGGTCGACCAACTTGAGGACAAGGATCTGTTATATAATCTGCATCGAGTCCCGCACCTGACGCTCATTCTCATTGCCAACCGCACCGAGGAAGTCTTCGAATTACTCGATACACGTGTCCTCTCTCGACTACAAGACTGTATTCAGATCCGGTTCAGCCGGTATGATACGAGCGAGTTGACGGCCATCCTTGAAGATCGAGCGCGGTGGGGACTTACTGAGGACGCGATCGCAACCGAGCAGCTACGCATGATTGCTGACCATGCTGGCGGGGATGCTCGGGTCGCGATCGGGATTCTACGGACAGCGACACATCAAGCCCAACAGCAAGGGGCTGAGACAATCACGGACCAGATGATCGAAACAGCAGTTCCAGAAGCCCGGTCTGAGATTCGCCAGAAGACGGTGGATCGATTGACCGAGCATCAACAAGTCCTCTACGATGTGATTACAGACGCCGGCGAGATTGGCGCGAGTGATTTGTATGCCGCTTATCGCGAGCGCGTAACTGATCCGAAGACAAAACGCACTATGCGGAACTATCTGCAGAAATTAGAGCGATATAACCTCATCACAGCACAGGGGAAGACGAAAGGGCGAACGTATCAACCGCAAGCCTGATTCGGTAATTTCGGAAGACGCCCTATCAGCCTCTTATTTACCGCGCTGGCAGGACGCGCATGGGCCAGCTTGCACCCATTGCGTTTGACATTGAGACGAGCGGGCTTGATACCGATGCAGTTGTTACTGTCGCCGGTCTCGCGACGGAATTAGGAGCGGCTCTCATCCTCAATACCCGAGAGCGTCCGGCCGATTCGAGCGCCCTTCAGCGCGTACTCGAATCACATGCGAACCGAATACGATTGGAGATCTGTCGAAGCGAACAGGCACTCCTAGCAGAGTTGCATGAGATCGCTCACTCGGTACTTGACGGTGATAGCCACTACCTGACCGCATACCACGGTGAAACATGGAATGGGGGATTCGACCTGCCGTTCCTCCGTAGTGCCTGCGTTACTCACGATGTGATGTGGCCGTTTCCAGATGTAGCCTATGCGGATACGATGGATATGATTGATCGCTTCGACACCGACGACGCAAATGACCTTGTTGGCGTGTATGAGACGCTTATTGGTGGGGACTCGTGTGATCCGTTTACAGAGAGTGCGGCAGCTGTCGACGCGTTCGAGACGGCGACATGGGATACCCTGTTGCTCCACAACCTAGCTGATATTCAGCGCACACGCGAGTTAGCACTCCTCGCCCATCGATACGTGCCTAAGTCAGACTTCAATATGAAGAGCCTGCACCCTCCAGACCGATCGTGAGCCACAGGGGTCAGTCGTTTGCATCGTCCGGTTGGTCGTCAAACTTCGTTGACCGACTGTCCGTGACAAAGCTACTAACTTTAAAAATGTGGTTAGTCTGTTCATTTTCCAAATCCGCCGGTGTGATTGAACCGTCGATATTGCCAGGCAAGGTAAGCCCCTTGATCCTCGGCAAGTCGGTTGTTAACGGATCTTGATGGGTCTTCGATGGACGTTGATACCAGCTCTTCCCGTCGTCACCAAATTCCTCACTAACCGGACGCTTCTCTTGTTCAGTCACGATCTTGAAGCCAGGAGGCTGAAGACGGTGTCGCTCCGCATGGTAGGTTTCAAACGCTTTGCTCCATTCGACCAGCTGCTCACGTTTCGCACGAATCTCTCGCTCTAATTCTCGACGCTGACGAAGCAGATCATCAAGGCCCAAACTCTCGATCGCCTGTTGATAGACTAGGCCGCGTGCCGTTAGCCAGTAGACCTTGTCGCCTGATTCGGAAAGCTCCCGCTCAAAGAACCCGATATCACACGCCTGTTCGAGTCGATCACTGATGGTTCGATTCGATGCAACGATTTGGTCATCAAACTCAGTATATCGATTGCCCTGAACAGAGTCGATAACCTCTAACACGTCAATTCCAGCGGTTTTCTGGAGAAACTCGTGAGTTTCTCTCTCAACCATATATGGGGATTGATCTGACGGCAACATGTATGCAATCTACACGATACTGTAATTTACAATTACTATTGGTGCAATCTACAGCCGAGGTGATTTTGCGTGTAATTTTATATTAAACTATTGATATTACTTTTCTCTCTCCAGCCCCTACATTCGTTCGATGCGGCCACAACGGGCTATCGGAACTTTCGGAAATCACCCTCCAGCGCTTACGAGGGACGTCAATCGACTCTCCCGCTATGTCACCCGGCGTGGTCTCGCATCTCCCCGATCGCAAACTATTATCTATCTAATCAGTCATGTCTGGACAACTGTCAAACTATATCGGACTTCAAGTGGAGGAAATTATTGATGCGAATACTGACTGGCCGACACTGGCGCGCGAGTTGGACGTAAGTCCGCTTGCCAACCGAGACAAGTATGCTGAATCGTCACAGGCAACCGCTTTTGAGCCGATGGCGCTTGCTTATCTGCGCGCCTTAGTTGAGGACCAATCGCCATCTGCGCTAGTCGATACGCTTGAACAAGAGCCAGAATTTGCCACAGCCTGTGGGTTTGACTCGACCGCTCTCCCCTCACGAAGCACCTTCCGCCCCTCACGGCTGGAGCAGCGGTTCGACGCACTGCTTCCAACACTCCGTCAAGGGGCCAAGAGGATCCGACAGCTTGCTGCAAAGCGGGGAGCTCCGATTGGGCTCGCCTTGGATCGTTCCTCACAGAATGCAGACACAGAGGGGGTCTCTACGCGCACGGTGACTCGGATCCTTCGAAGCAAAGGTAAAGAGGTTCTCACTGAAGTCTCAAACGTTGCTTTTCCAAATATTGCCTTTGACCGCCCCAAGGATACGATCTATGACGATGACGAGTTGCTTGAGTTAGAAACCCTCGCTGCAATCAAAAACAAAGCAGCGAACGATGCCGGCGCCGTACTCGGCGACAAGAAGAACCCAGATCCGAATCTTGACGATCCGTACAACGAGGACGGGCCGAGCGGAGAATCGCTACTGGGTGGCATCAAAACGCTCACCGTCGATGAAATTGCCGAACAGATTAACACGGTACTGGAAAAGCTCTATCGACGAGCGTACCCACACCTCCGTGACGCTGACCAACTGAACCAAAGGCGATCTGCTACTTATGCTGATGTTGCAGTCGATATCACCTACGTTGCGTACTATGGTGACCGCGAAGGGATGAAGTGGTTGCAAGGAGCGCCGAAAGATAAGGAATATCGCTTCTGTCACAAATTCGCGACGCTCGCGATTGTTGGAGAGAACGTCCGATTTGTGCTTGCGACCCTTCCGGTTGGAAGCGTTGAACATGCTGACACGGAGGCATACCCTGGCAAGGATCGGTCATACCGAGCCGGAAACGTGATCCGTCGGTTACTGTCGATTGCAGAACAATATGTCAATATCCGGCACTTGTACGCTGATCGCGAGTTTAGCGCGGCTGATGTAGTCGCAGTGCTTGAAGAGCGCGATATTAACTATATCATTCCGCTGCCCCGAGACCGCCGAATAAAACGCATCTGCAAGCGGTTTGATCAGAAGAAACGCGGGCAGCCAGAACGCGAAGGGGATGTGCCAATCCATATTGACTCTGAGTACCATCGATATGGGCCGGTAAAAGGAAAGCCTGGGCAGACGCGTGTGCAAACGACACTCGTGGTACTTCCTCCAAGCGAGTCTCAGGACCGCCCTCAGCCATTCGCGACGAATCTTGAGGTGAAGAATCTCACAGCCGTTGATCGGCGCTCAACGAAGCAGCGGATTGAGGAATACTCAAAGCGTGGCGGGATTGAGCAGAGTTACTCATCGATCAAGAAGTGTGCGGCGTGGACGACATCGAAAGCATTTGAAGTGCGATGGTTCCACTTCGCGTTTGCAACAATCGTTTATAATACTTGGTTGCTGGTTGACCTGCTGACGCAAATGCGGACAGACATGGTTACAACACGGCCCCAGCCACGGATTACGCTCGACCGGTTTTTGCAGTGGCTTGATCAAGCGTTCGCAGGGGAGTTCAGTTAGGTAATGCAGTCCCGCGTTCGCCCTTGCTGAGAGGCATCACTGCGCGTTACGTTGATACTCGCTGCTTTTCTCCTCTGAGTTTCCTCAATCGGGCAAGCCGGCCTGTCTCACACGCTGTGTGAGACGATGAAGACCGTGTGTGACGGCAGAAACTGGCGATTCTCGTGACGATTATTTTCTGATTCGCAACTCCAG
>CAZFMU010000147.1:0-4670 GCA_964520165.1 uncultured Salinarchaeum sp.
CCCGATCGCATGTCATGATCGACACCAGACAGGCGGCGTGAATAAAGGATGCTGTATCGATCCGCAACAGCCGACGCGAAATCAAGTGCTGTCGTGACCGTTCACTCGGATACATCTACCAGCCGATCACCCGACAACTTGGGCACGACCGACCGGCGGTTAATCGCGGTGGCAAACTCCGTGATATCGCGCTGACGCAGCTCGTGTTTTTCCGCGAGTTGCGGGCCCTTGCTGGTCTTGAGCATCGTTGCGAAGTGGCGCTGCTCAACCGAGGAAAGCGGCTGCTCCTGCAGGTACCGGTCGATCACGACCGCCCCGAGCAAGTCATCAAGCGTCGGCTCACCCTTCGATCCGCACGCGACAAGTGTAACCGGTCGGTCGCGTCCACGAAGGTGGTCCGCCAGCGCACTGGCATTCGTGTAGCCGCCAACGAATACCGCAACATCTTCGCCACCGCGGCGGCGCAACCGGGCGACTGCGGTGCCACCGTTCGTTGAGGTCAGACTTGTTGGTCGTCCGTCAACGGGGAGATCCTGCACGTAACTCGGCGAGTTGAAAAAGTCATATCCCGGCGTCGGCTCGTATGCGTCGGTCTTGCCGCCGCCAATAAGTGCCTCCGGCGTATCGGCCCGGAAGGCAAACTCGTCACCCCGCTCGTCAGGGACGTGCACGTACGCGGCCCCGCGTCCAAGCAACTCGGCGACCGTCGTCGAGAAGTGCGTCACATCAACCACAACGTAATCGCCGGGATCAGGGACACGCGGGAGGTCGTCTCGACTATCGATCAACCGATGCTCAAAGGGGCGTTCAATGTCCGCGGCCATGATCCACCCTCCAGGGTGAGCGGGGCTTAATCCTGACTAAGAGCCGTCTAGACGACCATATACGGGCATTGATATCTCCGGACACGTTGGTACATATCCGCTACCGCACATATCACTCATAGCATCATTTTAGGTGGTGGGCCCTAGGGTGCGAGATGTCGTGTCAGCCACCCAAACCGCGGATCAAAAGGACTGGTTCAGCTTCGACCACCGCGACATGATGGTATTCATTCTCGTCATGTCGCTGCACGGTCTGCAGAGCATGATCACCGAGCTGTTGCCGGAGTTTTCCGTCGGCGGTCTCGGCGTCGAGATCGGGCCGTTCTGGTTCGTCGCGATGTCGGTCGCGCTGTTGTTCCGGTCGTTCTGGGCGTGTTTGGCTATCCCTGTTGGCGGTATCGTCTTTGGTGAGATCCTTATCGGCGACTTCAGCGCGCTCGGCGCTGTTGAAGGGCTGATCGTCATCACCACCTCGTGGTTCTTCGTGATGTCGCTCATCACCGACCCCGAGAGTCCGACCCAGATCGCTCTGCTCGGCTTTCTCGCCAAGGCAATGGAGGAGACCGCCGCGTGGTTCATCGACGTCGGAAAGTTCTACATCGGTGTTGAGGAGCTCTCATCGATCGCCTGGCTACCTCAGACGGTCTGGGCGACCGAGGGAATGGGTGCATTTGTCCAGATTATCATCGCTGGGATCATCTTCGGTGCGGTACCGACGTACTTCTTGTACCCCCGGCTCCGCGGGAAGATCGAACCGTTGCTCGGCATGGATCCGGCGGCGGGTCGTGATGGACCGATGATCACCACGACAGCGATCCGGCGGTTCGCCGCCTGGCTAGTGCTGTTGCCAATCGCCTTTGTCATCGAGGCCATCAGCGAGACCAGCGGCGGACTTATCACCTTCACGCCGCAGTTTGTCGAGAGCTACGGACAGGCCTTCCTCCTCGTGCCGATTACCGTCGCTGCAATCCTCGCTTTCGGCCTGCTGTACTACCGTAGTCAGCGGTCGGCCTCCTGACCCCCACCGCTCATGTCCGAATCGCGCATCACGGTCGACGATCTGACGTTTCGATATCCTGGCAGCGAAACGCCGGTCCTTCGCGACTGTTCGGTGACGATTGAGGCAGGGACCTTCACCGCCGTCGTCGGGGGGAACGGCAGCGGCAAAACGACCCTCTGTAAGACGTTCAACGGCCTGATTCCGCAGTTTTTCGACGGCGCCTTCGAGGGACAGGTGACCGTTGCTGGTACCGATACCCGCGAGGCGGACGTTGCCGAGCTCTCCCGACAGGTCGGATACGTCTTCCAAGACTTCGAGAACCAGCTCGTCGAGTCAACCGTCCGTGACGAAGTCGAATTCGCCCCGCTCAATCACGGTCTTGAGGACTACGAGGAACGGGCCACCCGTGGACTTGAGATTGTTGGCCTCGAACACCTCGACGATCGGTTCATCTGGGAGCTCTCCGGCGGCCAACAGCACCTCGTCGCACTCGCAAGTGTTCTCGCGATGGACCCAGCGTTCATCGTTGTTGACGAACCAGCCGCCCAACTCGATCCACAGAACGCCCGCGCTGTCTACGATCAGCTCCGGACACTTCACGAGGAGCACGACAAGACAATCATCGTCATCGAACACCACGCCGAGTACATCGCTGAGTACTGCGACCAGATGGTGCTTGTCAGCGACGGGCAGGTTGCCTGGAACGAACCAGCCCGCGTCGGTCTGAACCGACTTGATGATCTCGTCGCGAACGACATTCACCCACCACAGGTGACGCGGATCGCTGCTGACCTGCCCGATGGCACGGCCCGCATCGATGGCAACCGGTATCCCGTGACCGTCGGAGAGGCGACAACAGCACTCCCGACACCCACCGGCACCGTTCCCCAGCGAACGGCCGATGGTGGGACAGCCGGCGAAGCCGTTATCACCCTTGAGTCAGTTTCCCACGGCTATCCCACGCTCCGCGAAGGACACAAGCAGGTCCTCGAGGAGATTGATCTCACGATCCATCGAGGCGAGCGCGTCGCGCTCGTCGGTGCTAACGGTGCCGGTAAATCCACGCTTCTGCGGCTGATCACTGGCATCGAATCACCCGACGGCGGCACCCTCACCGTCCTCGGGCAGGACACCGGCGAAACCCTTCCGGAGACGCTCGCAGAGGAGACTGTCTACATCCACCAGAACCCCGAGGAGATGTTCGTCGAAGATACTGTCCGGAAGGATATCGCCTACTACCTCAAAAACCGCAATGCCGACGGAGTTGACGACCGCGTCAACGAGATACTCAGCTACCTGAATCTTGAAGCACTGGCCGATCGGGACGGCCGACTGCTGAGCCTCGGCCAACAGCGGCGAGCGTCACTTGGCATCGGGCTGGCGACCGATCCACGGGTCGTATTGCTCGATGAACCAACTGGGAGCCTTGATCTCCAGAGTCGACAGGAGGTCCAGCAGATGCTCAAAAAGACCGAGTCCCGCGTCGAGACGGTGATCATTGCCTCACACGACCTCCAGCTGGTCGCCGCATGGGCCGATCGCGTGATTGTCATGGGGAACGGATCAATCCTAGCTGATGCGCCACCAGCATCCGTCTTCACCGACAACGCTCTACTCGAACGGACCGGGTTGCGGCCACCGCAGGTCGTCGAATTAAGCACCCGCCTCGAACTCGATCCGCCGGCGCTGACCGCCGATCGAATAATCAACGCGCTGATAGAGGGATCGGCATGAGCTACCTCGATGCGTTGACGGACATCTCCGTCGCCGACATCAAGGTCGACCTGATGCGCACCGCCTACGACAACGACCGGGCACTGTTGAACACATTTGACCCGCGGGTAGTGCTGCTGTGGAGCGTACTCTTCATGATCATCCCGTGGCTGTTCTATGATCCCCTGCCGCTGGCGATCATGCTGGCGGCTGCCTTCGGGCTCGCCGCACTCTCGCAGGTGAGTAAGTATCTGATCGCGCTCCTGTTGTTCGGCCAGCTCACCAACCTCGGATTCTTCGTCGTGATGGTACCGCTGATGGGCGGTCTTCTTGAGGCTGGTGGCCACGTTGTCTCGAATGCCTCGGCGATCCTCAAGGGAGTACTCGCGCTTGACCCGAGCGTGCTCGCCGAGACGGTCACAATCGTTGTCACCGCCACCAGCCAGGGGATCACGACGGCAACGACCAGCCAGGAGGTTGGGATCGACGCTGTGGGGCCGCTTGTCCCGTTTTTCCTCAAACTCACGATCATCTCAGTGATCAGCCTCGCCGTCTTCTCGGCACTTAGCCCACAGAAGATCAGCCAGGGGATGTTACGCCTCGGTGTCCCACGACAACTCACCTTCGCGATCACCTACGGCTACCGGATGATGCCGCTGCTCGTCGAGGAGTATCACGATCTCATCAACTCGTTCCGGCTGCGGAACAAGGTTCCCGAAAAGCGCGGTCTGCTCAACTGGCGGTACTACCTGTACCTGCTGAAGCTCTCGGTACGAGCGTTCTATCCACTCATCTTCAGCGTCGCCAAACGTGCCCGCGTTACCGTCGAGGCAATGGAGACCAAGGGATTCTCACACTCGCTGGGCAGCCCCGAGAGTCGCGAGTTGCGGACGGGACACATGGCCATTAGTATGCGGGATATCGTCTTCGTTGGTGGCTCGTTGGCGTTTGTCGCCGGACTGTGGATATTCGCTTAGCGGAGGTTCTAATCGAACCGCCACGGGCCACCCCCGTTATAGTCGGTCGCACCAATGAATCGCGCATGGGAGACATCGAACTGCGCGAGGACAGGCTCATCGTCGATCGCAAGCCAAACCAGCTCGACACGCTGGCACTGGGGTGCTCGGCAATGC
>CAZFMU010000148.1:0-4629 GCA_964520165.1 uncultured Salinarchaeum sp.
CCGCATGAGCGATGTAAAGTGGACAAGTTGGACGAGCGCACGCTCACTGAGGCCGTATTCGATGAGGTTGGCGATCGTTTCGTCGGTCACCGCGTGCGGGTTAGCGTTGACCGTTACCGCGAACTCGACAATCGTCCGCTCGCGAGGAGTGAACTCGTACGCCCGCCAGTTGGACCGGAGCTGTTCGACGCCTTCGGCGGTGATCGTGTGGTCTTCAAGTAGTCGACCATGATACCGCTGGCAGTACTCACACTCGTTTTCGACCGCAAGGACAAACGCAATGATCTCGAGCAGGTCCGGATCGAGATCCCCCGCGAGCAACACCCGCCGGTTGAGATCAAGAAGACTACGCAACAACAGCGGAAAGTGGGCCTCTAGACGGTGCTGATTAGGCACAAACCCGTGGATGTCGGCGATCTGTGCGAAAAGTTCCTCAACAGTGCTGTCGAGCGCGTCGGCATCGGGCGGATCGATACGACTCATCGGCACAGGACGGGTCGTCACTATCTCGGGCGGTGATTCTCGGCGACGGTCTCGCTCACGCGGTCGGTCACGTCCTCAACGACGCCCAGAAACCCCTCGGTGAGAACGGTCGGCTGGATGCCGTCACCGTCGATCTCTCGGGAGAGTAGTCCGACCTGTACAAGATCGTTGACGCGCTCGCTGAGACTCGCCCTAGTGAGACCGACCTCCGGCTCAAGCGTCTCAATTGTAGCCGATCCATTGGTCGTGACCGTTCGGAGGATCCAGTGATTGATCGGATCGGCCCCACGGCGGAACACACGGAGGGTGAACTCACGGACGGCGTCGTCACGGAGTTGGTCATCCTCCGCGAGTTGCTCGCTCCAAGTCATGGATCGTTCGGTTCATCAATCGCTGCCGGATGATCAGCCTCAACCTGCCAGACAATGGCGTCACGACGGTCGATCGTTCGGGCGATCTCGGTAAACCGTCGGGCGATCCCCTCGGCCAGTTGTGCATGCTGTTGGTGTGCAGTCGCCTCGTCGGTCATCGTAACACGGTCTGTGGTACTCCCCACCAGGATATTAAATGGCAGTATTTCGGCACGATCGTCTTTCGTTAGGCAAATTGTTGACGGAGCAATTGTTTCTTCACCTTCCCAACGGAATTGCGCGGGATTTTATCCACGGTTTCAACCTGCTCTGGGTGCTTATACCGGGCGAGAACTCCCTCAAACCAGTCTTCAAGTTCCTGTATGGAGGGATTAGCATCATCCCGCGGGACAATGCACAAGCAGACTCGTTCCCCCAAGTCCTCGTCAGGAACTCCAATGGCAGCTGCATCCCTGACGTGAGCGTGATCAAGGGCAACATTTTCAATTTCCTTCGTGCTAATTGTATGTCCACCACGAATTACTACATCTTTTTTCCGATCAACGAACTTTATGTATCCATCTCCAGTAAATTCAAATAAATCACCAGAATAAAAAAAGCCATCATCATCAAAAGCGGTGTTTGTGTACTCCGGCTGATTAAAGTACTCTGGCATAGTAATAGGCCCACGAAACGCTAATTCACCGACTTTTCCGGGCTTTTCTGGAAGTTCGTCTCTAGTGTCCGGATCAACAAGTTTGACCCTCGTATGTTCAGCCGTTGGGGTATGATCAACATTCCATTTATGATCAGAATCAAATAGGGGAAAGTCGGTACTTCGTCGTTCAATTGGAGTCGTTGCCGGCGTGCTAAGGAGGTAGGTGCCTTCATTTTGCCCCCAGATGTTGATAATGTCGATACCCCACCGATCGTTGAATTCCTTGAGAGCCCATGTAGCGGGGGTGTCAGACCCAGTGGCAATCGTTTCAATTCCGGATAAGTCAAAACTATCAACATCGTCATGCTTGAGAATGCGTGAAAGTACTGTTGGGACAAGGATTGTAAAGTCAATTGCCTCTACTTCTAACTGCTCAATAAGTAGTTCAAGATCAAAGGGATGGTGTAGTACAAGCGTGCCGCCAGTACGAATCCAGGGAATATAGACTACGCCGATCCCGGACATATTAACGAGCGGCGTGGGACAGAGTAATCGCGCCCCATCGCTAATGTCACAGAGGGAACTCGCAGGATCACAAAGCCAATTATTATGCGTCATCGGACACGGCTTTGGCTTTGCCGTTGTCCCCGATGTCCACTGAATATTAAATACATCTTCAGGACTGATATCGCGGGTCGGGGGTGATCCAGAGGACGAACACGTTGCTATCTCATATACCCACTCGCGCGATTGGATAGTCATTTCCGGGTCTGAGCGAATTTCACGGGCGATTTCAAGAGGGTTGAAATCACTGTATTTGGGCGAACCGATATACAGCGCAGCGTTAGTAATGTCAAACACGTGTTGTAATTCACGACGGCGCCACTCAATTGGTACTGGCGAAAGAATCGCATTAAGTCGGTTAACGGCCAAAAAGAGAACGGCAAGTTCCCATGTGTTGGGAAGCTGTACTACCACGATATCATCGGAGACGATACCGACTCCATCAAGCCTCCTCGCAACGGCCTCGGCAGCGTGATCAACATCTGCATAGGTCATTGTCTCCGGATGACGGCCAATGAGTGTTGACGTATTATATGGATCAACAACCGCCGGACGATCTGGATGTGCTGTAACCGAAGCTTCGAATACGTCATGCAACGTCATGTTTCCCCAGACATCGGCGCTCTCAAATGCACGCACGGTTGATTGATCATGCAATTGCATGCCAGCACAGGAACACCAATTAAGATCAGTTAATATTTATTATACCAAGGATAGCATGCCGCGTTTTCTCTAACCAAACTTGATTTTGATGCCAGAAAATATATCGGACATATATGACACCCCAACTGGTCTCTGTCACCGTTGAGGAAACCCACCAGCGCATCGTACTCAATCGTCCGGAAAAGCGCAATGTGATCAACATGAAAATGCTTGATAGCCTTTTAGATGCTATTAAACAGGCTAAAGACGAATCTATCCGGGTTGTGTCAATTCGGGGGCAGGGAGAGGCGTTCAGCGCTGGTGCAGACCTTTCCATGGTAGCAGCGTGGCTTGCTGACGACCGCTGGGATCGCGTATTCCAATTTATCAAACGCGGACAAGAGGTTATTACGCAATTAGCAGATCTATCAGTACCAACAGTTGCGGCGATCAACGGAACTGCCCTTGGTGGCGGATGTGAGCTTGCTCTCGCTTGTGACCTTCGTATTGCGACCAAACAGGCAATCTGTGGCTTTCCGGAAATAACTCTCGGAGCTATTCCCAGCTGGGGAGGTACTCAACGACTCCCTGAAGTTGTCGGACAGGCTACTGCAAAAGAACTACTATTGACGGGGCGCCGAGTAGACGCGAGTGAAGCACAGCAACTTGGACTCGTGACTCAGGTCGTTGCTACAGACGCATTGCTGGACACTGTCAAGAGGTACGCATCACGAATAGCAAGTCATCCTCCAGCCGCTGTTGAGCAACTCCTTACCATCTTGAACTCAGACGCAGCGGCAACTACTGAGCTGGCACAAGAGATGCAGAGTATGGTTATGACGAGTGCAGACGAGGCGGCGCGCAAGAGGATTATTCACGCAGCAACTGAGTTAGCCTCTGGCCAATTCAACTACGATAATGAATCGCAGCTATGACTACTAGTAGTCGCTGTTATGACGGGAATACTCGGCCCACATACCGGCTAAAGGGAGGGAAAACCATCTCTAATTGACAGTATGTGCGTACATGTGGTGCACTTATTGAGATTTCCTAGCAATGCTGAACAATACTAGTCCTATTCATCAATCCCTTTTTCGGGCACGGAGGGAGATGACGGAACCCCTTTAGCAGTGATAACCTCTCCGGTAATGTATGAGGCTGCTGGACTGGCAAGGAAGCGAATAATATCAGCGATCTCTTCTGGCATGCCGATACGGCGGTTCGGGTCCGATCGATTGGGGTGTACAGTTACATCGGTGACTTGTTTAACACCAGGAGTATCAACAATTCCCGGTGAGACACAGTTTACTCGTACCCCACGGTCAGCCCACTCTATCGCTAAGCTCTCTGTGAGACTCATGACGCCGGCCTTCGCGGCCCCATATGGACTGAGATACGCGCTGCCCTGCTCGCCAATGATGCTTGCGACGTTAATCACGGCCCCCCCGCCATCAAAAAGTGCGGGTGCAGCGGCCTGTGTTGAGTGGAAGACTCCATCAAGATTTGTCCTGATGAGTGCTCGCCACCCACTGGTACTGAGATCCTCAAAGGGCGACTGAAACATGCCGCCAGCATTATTTACAAGAATGTCGATATCGCCAAATTCCTCCTGGGCTGTTTCAACTACGGCATCAACCGACTCCCGGTTACGGACATCACATACAACAGCTATTGCGTCCCCTGGACGATTACTACGGTTGATTGCTGTGGCGACCGGCTTGATGTGTTCACGTTCACGCGAACAGATGACAACATCAGCGCCCGCTTGAGCAAATTGCTCAGCAGTTGTGCGGCCAATCCCGCGTGAGGCTCCGGTGATTATAGCGACCTGGTCACGAATGCTGAAACGCGAGTTGCTGGTTGATGCGTGAGTCATTTTACGAAACTAGTGTTGTAATCAAACGAGCAGCTGGATATCGGCATCCGCCATCT
>CAZFMU010000149.1:0-4572 GCA_964520165.1 uncultured Salinarchaeum sp.
GAACGTCCCTTAGACGACGAGGAGGCCGAAGACATGCTCTCGGCGCTTGAGCATAACACCTCCGAGGCTGGCATCACCTTCTTTGGCTTCGATTCCGGTAGGCAGGGTATCACCCACGTGGTTGCCCCCGAACTCGGGTTGACCCAGCCGGGGATGGTTGTCGCCTGCGGGGACTCCCATACGGCGACCCACGGGGCCTTTGGCTCAATCGGCATCGGCATCGGCACCAGCCAGATCCGTGATGTTCTTGCGACCGGGTGTATCGCGGCCGACAAACAGGCCGTCCGCCGGATCCAACTTGAGGGGAGTCTCGGCGAGGGCGTTTACGCCAAGGATCTGATCATGACGATCATTCGCGAGCTCGGCGTTGATGGTGGCGTCGGCCACGTCTATGAGTACGGCGGCCCGGCCATCGAGGAACTCGACATGGAGGGCCGGATGGCCGTCTGTAACATGTCCATCGAGGGTGGCGCCCGAGCGGGCTATGTCAACCCCGACGAGACGACCTACGAGTACCTGCGTGGGCGCGAGTATGTCCCCGAGGGTGAGGCCTTCGAGGATCTCAAACAGTACTGGGAGTCGATCAAGTCCGACGCCGACGCCGAGTACGACGATGTCGTCACGCTAGACGCCGACGATATCGAACCGATGGTCACCTGGGGAATCAATCCTGGTCAGGCGGTCGGCATTTCCGAGCCCGTTCCTGAGCCGTCATCCTACGAGGATGAGGCCCAGCGGGAGATGGCCGAGCGGGCCCTCTCGCACATGGATCTTGAGGCCGGCCAGACGATGGACGGCTACGAGATTGACGTCGCGTTTATCGGCACCTGTACGAACGGCCGGGTGTCAGACTTTGAGACGGCCGCCTCGATCCTTGAGGGCCGACAGGTTGACGAGGATGTCCGCGCGCTGGCTGTTCCCGGATCGGAGACGGTCCGCCAGGCCTGCGAGGAGCGTGGTATCGACCAGACGTTCATTGAGGCCGGCTTCGAGTGGCGCCGCGCCGGCTGTTCGATGTGTCTGGCGATGAATAATGACTCGTTGGTCGGCGATGAGGTCTGTGCCTCCTCATCGAACCGGAACTTCATCGGCCGACAGGGCTCGAAGGCTGGCCGGACAGTTCTGATGAGCCCTGCGATGGTCGCCGCCGCGGCCGTCGAGGGAGCGGTCACCGATGTCCGTCGGCAGGCCCCCGGGACGCCACCGGAAGCAGCTGATGACGTTCAGGAGGTGGCCGACTAATGAGCGACGTTACCTCCGAATCGCTCGAAATCCGAACCGTTGCCGGCAGCGGGATCCCGATCCGCGGTGATGACATCGACACCGATCAGATCCTGCCGGCGCGGTTTATGAAGGAGACGAGCTTTGAGGACCTCGGGCAGTACCTCTTTTATGACGCCCGCCGGGATGACGATGGCGAGCTCAATGACCACCCGCTCAACGTGTACACCGACGGCTCGATCGCTGTCGTCAACGATAACTTCGGGTGTGGCTCCTCGCGCGAACACGCCCCCCAGGCGATGCAGCGCTGGGGAATTGACGGGGTCATCGGCGAGTCCTTTGCGGAGATCTTCAAGGACAACTGCAAGTCCCTGGGCATGCCTGCTGCCACGGCCGACCGCGAGACCATCAAGACGCTGCAAGACTGGATCGAGGCCAACCCCGACGGCGAGGTCACTATCGATGTCGAGGCCGAGACCGTCCGATACGGTGCGCACACCATCGATGTCGAGATTGACCGTGGAATGCGTCAGGCACTCCTGCAAGGCATCTGGGACACGACGAGCCTGATGTACGCCAACCGCGATGCCGTTGATGCGGTCGCGGCGGACCTCCCATACACCACCCTGGACTGACCGCCGTTTCTCGCCGCGACCCTATTGTCGTCACGTTTCTCGTCGGCCGCGTGCTGCAAAGTGCTTTAGAAGACGGATTCCTATTGGAGGGTATGGAGGTCATCAACCCTGCCACAGGGGACCGTGTCGCCACGTATCAGGAGCTCTCCGAGGAGGGGCTTGAGCGGAGGCTCCAGCGGGCGGTGGATACCTACGATACCTGGCGCGACCGATCGATCCGCGAGCGGGAGGAACTGCTCGCGAACGCCGCGGAGGTGCTCCGCGAGAACGAGACCCGGTACGCCGAAACGATGACGACCGAGATGGGCAAGCCCATCAGCCAGGCCCGCGCCGAGGTGCAAAAGTGTGCCTGGGTGTGTGATCACTACGCCGAACACGCCAGCGCATACCTTGGTGATGACCCGCATCCGAGTCCGCCTGGGACGACCGTCAAGACTGTGTACGAACCGCTTGGGGCCGTTCTCGCGGTCATGCCCTGGAATTTCCCCTTCTGGCAGGTATTCCGCTTTGCAGCGCCATATCTCACCGCGGGCAACGTCGGGTTATTGAAACACGCCTCGAACGTTCCCGGGTGTGCGGAGGCCATCGAGGAGGTCTTCGTCGAGGCGGGCTACCCCGAGGGAGCCTTCCAATCGCTGTTGATCAGTTCCGATCGCGTCGATGCCGTTCTCCGCGATGACCGCGTCCGTGCAGCGACGCTCACCGGGAGTGGTCCGGCCGGGCGAGCGGTCGCGGCGACGGCCGGTGAGGAGCTCAAAAAGACCGTCCTCGAGCTGGGTGGCAGTGACCCCTATGTCGTCCTTGCGGACGCGGACATCGAGGCGGCCGCCAAGACCGGCGCCTGGGCGCGCAACCAGAACGGTGGCCAGTCGTGTATCGCCGCCAAGCGGTTCATCGTCGTTGATGAGGTCTACGAGGCGTTCACCGACGCGCTCCTCTCGGAGTTCGAGGCGCTGACGATCGGCGACCCGATGGACCCTGATACCGATGTCGGCCCACAGGCCCGCCAGGAGCTGCTTGAGGGGCTTCACGACCAGGTTGAGGCGAGCATCGAAATGGGGGCGACACTCGCGCTGGGTGGCGAGCCAATGGACCGCGACGGGGCATACTACCCGCCGACGGTTCTGACCGATGTCCCGGAGGGGTGTCCGGCCGACAGCGACGAGATCTTTGGGCCGGTCGCCGCCGTCTACCGTGTGCCCGACGAGGCGGCCGCCATCGAGAAGGCCAACGATACCGAGTTCGGTCTTGGAGCGAGCGTCTGGACGGCCGACGCCCAGCGTGGCGAGCGCGTCGCCGCGGAGATCGACGCAGGCTGTGTGTACGTCAATGAACTCGTGAAGTCCGATCCGCGTGTCCCATTCGGCGGCGTCGGAATCTCCGGCTATGGTCGGGAACTCTCCGAGGCTGGTATCAAGGAGTTCACCAACCGCAAGACCGTCTGGGTCCAGCGACCGGAGACGGCGGGTGAACAATGACGACGAGTGCCAGCGACCTCGTGTGGCGATTCGACGGACATCCGGTCTCTCAGCTCCAGCAATGAAGGCCTCTGATCTTCTCGTACGGAGTCTTGAGGTCGAGGGCGTCGAGTACATCTTCGGACTCCCCGGCGAGGAACTCGAGGATCTGATGTTCTCGCTCCGTGACTCAAGCATCCAGTACATCCCTGTGCGTCACGAGCAGGGTGCAGCGTTCATGGCCGACGTTCACGGCCGACTGACCGGCGACGCCGGGGTATGCCTCTCGACGCTCGGCCCCGGGGCAACGAATCTGCTGACCGGTGTTGCCGACGCCCATCTGGATAAGTCACCGACGGTCGCGATCACCGGCCAGGGAAGCCGCGAACGGCTGCACAAGGAGAGCCACCAGGCGCTCGACATCGTGAAGATGTTCGAGCCGGTCACGAAGTGGAATACCCAACTCACCGACTCCGAGACCATCCCCGAAGCCGTCCGAAAGGCGTTCAAGGTCGCCGAGTTCGAGAAGCCCGGCGCAACCCATCTTGAGTTCCCCGAAGACGTAGCGGCCGCAGAGATTGAGGCGACGCCACTGTCACCCCGTCCTCGGGTGCGTCGCCCCGATCCCGATCAGGCCTCCGTCGAGTACGCTGTCGATCTCATTGAGTCGGCGTCCGCACCGGTTGTTCTGGCGGGCAACGGCGCGGTCCGAACCCGCGCCGCCGAGCGCCTCCGGGCGCTGATTGATCGGACCAAGATGCCGGTCGTTGCGACCTACATGGGCAAGGGCGCCGTCTCCGACCGGATGAACTACTCGCTGATGACGCTCAACTCGGGCCCAAACGACGAAGCAGCCGCGGCGATCGATCGGGCTGATTGCGTCGTTGCCGTCGGGTACGACATCGCCGAGCACGACCCTCAGTCGTGGAACCCCGATCTCGATAAACAGATCATCCACATCGACAGCGAACCGGCCGAGGTCTACCGCCACTACAACCCCGATGTCGAGCTGGTCGCCGATATTGGTGCGGCGCTTGAGGACCTCGATGCCCGCCTTGGGACGGCGGTCGGTCCCGAGTGGTCTCACGAGTTCCGCGAACCGGTGGTGACTGACGCCTACCGGCCGCCACGAGAGGATGAGCCGTTCTCGGTCAAGCGGACGCTACCCTATCTGCGGGATGCGATGAACGACGAGGATGTCCTGATCTCCGATGTCGGGAGCCACAAGATGGCGATCGCCCAGAACTTCCCGACCTACG
>CAZFMU010000150.1:0-4571 GCA_964520165.1 uncultured Salinarchaeum sp.
ATAAAGACACAAACGCGCTGCCCGCCACGGGTACGTGTATGCTCCTCCCCGCGGCACTCGGTCCCTTCCAGAGTCCGCTCGGTCTGGCGGCCCTCCTGGGGCTGGTGCCGTTGATCATCCTCTATTTCGTTCGATCAGAGCCCCAACGGTACGCCCTCCCGACAATCGAGTTCCTGGCGGATGACGACGACACCGACGCCGATCGCGATCGGCTGTTCGAACGCTTTCGGATCCACGCCCTTCTGCTCATCCAGGCGGCGGTTATCGTCGCGGTTGCCCTCGCACTGGCTGGTCCACAGCTCGCCATCCCCGGCGTGGCTGCGGGCGGCCAGACGGTCGTCGTGATCGATACGAGCGCGAGCATGCAGACCCAGGCCGGGGGCGACACGACCCGCTTTGAGGCCGCCAGACAGGCGGCACTCGACACGGTCGGCGGCGGAACAACGCTCGTCCAGAGTGCCCCACAGCCAACGATCGCCGCCGGCCAAAGCGGCGGGCCGAACGCACAGGCCGTCCTGAGCGATCTTTCGGCGACTGATACCGACGGGAATCTCCGACGGGCGGTTGCACTAGCCGCCGGGAGCGTTCCCGGCGATGAGCCCGGACGGATCGTGATCTACAGTGACTTCGCCGACACCAGCGACTGGCAGGGGGCCGTCGCGAGCGCCCGGGCGGCCGGCCACGAGGTGGACGTTCGGCAGTTCGCCGACGGTGGAACAGACAATGTCGGCATTGTCGGGCTCTCGGTCTCCGGAACGGAGCTCACCGCGACGCTCGCCAACACAGGCGATAGCGATCAGACGCGGACGGTACGACTCGACAACACGGAGCGAAGCGTTGATCTCGCCGCCGGCGACCTGGTGGATGTGACCCTTCCGGTGCCGTCTGGACCCGGTGAGCTGCGCTTGACTCCGGGAGATTCGTTCCCGGCCGACGACACGGTCTACGTGCCCGCTCCAGCCGATCGCACCGTTGACGTCCTCCTGGTCACCAACGATCCACAGCCCTCACTGGAGGCTGCCTTCGCGGCGAGTGGATACGTCGATCACGATGTTGCCCGGCCGCCAATCGCCGACGCCGGCGGGTACGATGTTGTCGTCTTTGGCGATATCGACCCCGACCGCCTCCTCGAAAGCACGGTTGAGGCGGCACAGACGACGGTCGAAAACGGCGGCGGGGTGATCGTCCGCGGGCACACCGAGCTGGACGCCACAGAATACGGTGACCTGCTCCTCGTCGATCCGGCGTCGCTGGGACAGAGTACCGACGTTCAGCCGACGGGCTCCCACGCACTGACCGAGGACATCGACCTCGTCTCCGCTGACCGGTACGTCCGTGGGACGCTTCGACGCGGCGAGGTGCTCGCAACGACCGACGGCGGTGCACCGATGCTGGCTACGGCCGAGACAGACGGCGGACGGATCCTGTACTACGGCTATCTCGATGCTCAGTCGAGTTTCCGCTTTAGCTACCAGTATCCGGTCTTCTGGCAGGACGCCATCCTATATGCTGCCGGACAGGAGCGCCTTGAGGAACGGCTCCATCAGACGGGGGATCGCATCGCCCTTGAGAACGAAACGCAGGTTCAAACGCCTCGTGGGGCAACGACCACCGACCGACTGACACTCGCGGAGGCTGGCGTGTATGAGACGCCGGATGGCGTGCTGGCGGCGAATCTGGTCTCCGCCTCCGAGTCGAACGTGACCGCACCGGCGATCGAGACCTCCGGTGGCGGTGGGACCGTTCGACAGACGGTGGCGTCGCTGACCCCGTGGCTGGCCGGTCTGGGGGCCATTCTCGTCCTTGCCGAGATGGGCTTTCTGCGGTATCGGGGTGAACTCTGATGATCGGTCTGTTCGTTGGCCCGGTTGAACTCCAGCGGCCGCTGGTTCTACTGGCGATTCCGGTCGCGATTGCGGTCCTGGCGGGACTGCTCTTCGTTAGGACAGGCGCCCGACGACCGAGTCGCGGCCGGCTTGCGCTGTTCGTCTCGCGGGGACTTATCATCGCGCTGGTGCTGCTCGCGGTCGCCGGACCGTACATCGTAAGCGTGAGCGCAACGCCGGAGGACCCCTCGGTCCATCTGGTGGTCGACGACTCAGAGAGCATGGACGTCTACGATGTTAATCCGGCCGCCGTCGCCGATCGGATCGAAGCACAGGGGGTCCCTGTCACGACAACGACGATCGGCAGCGACCGGAGTTCGCCCCTCGGCGATCAGCTGCTGCCGTTGGTCGGCGAGGGCGAGCACCTGTTAGTGCTCTCTGACGGTCAGGTGACCGATGGACGAAACCTCGGGAGTGTCGTGAGCGCCGCGGAGACGCAGAATGCGACGATCAGCGCCGTTGATCTGTCGCCAACACGGACCGAACGACACGTCTCGGTGTCCGCCCCCGAGACGACGAGCGTGGGCGCCGAAGAAGAGCTCCGGGTCTCCGTCGGCGGAGTTGGCGAGACGAGTACCTCGGTGACCGTCGCCGTTGACGGCGAGCCGATCCACACAGAGCGTGTGTCGGGGCAGCAAACACTGACCGTATCACATACCTTCGAGTCGGTTGGCGACCGACGGGTCACCGCACAGATCGACGGCCCCGGATTCGAGCAGAATCGTCTCTCGCGGGCGTCCGTGCGAGTGATCGAACCCCCGGACGTGCTGTATGTCGCCCGAGCGGACTACCCGCTGGGATCGTACCTTGGGGACATCTACGATGTCACGCAGGTCGAGTCGATCCCTGATCGCGACCGGCTTGCGGAGTACCATGCCGTCGTGATCCAGGATGTCGCCGCGGGCGATCTCGGGAACGTCGGAGCGCTTCAATCCTACGCGGCCGACGGCAACGGGGTGGTCTCCGTCGGCGGCAAGAATGCCTACGAGCAGGGCGGCTACCAGTCCTCGGCCATCGGCACGCTCCTGCCCGTCCGGTTCCAGAACCAGGCCGGAAGTCGCGATATCATTCTGGCCGTCGATGTCTCCGGCGATGCAGCACGCCGGATGCCTCGGATCCGCGGGCAGGCGATCGATATCGTCGATCAGCTCGGCGATACCCACAACGTCGGGCTGGTCGCCTTCGACTCGGAGGCCGAGACGCTGGTTCCACTAGGGTCCCTCGGACGGACCGAAGAGGAGATCAAAGCGACACTCCGGCGCCTTGAGGCGGGCGATTACGCGAACAATATCGCGAGCGGTCTCGAAGCGGCCGGCGAGGAGCTCCCTGACGGCGGGGAACTCATCCTCCTCAGCGAGGGCGTCGGCACCCACAGCGAGCCGCTGTCGGTCGCCGAGCAGCTGGCCGACCAGAACGTGCGGATCACGGGAGTGGGCACCGGCCGGTGGCGCGACGACAGCCTGATGACGAAACTCGCCCGGACGACCGGCGGCACCTACATCCAGGCCGACCAGCGCGACCGCCTGCAGTTGCTCTTTAGCGAGGCGAGCGCACTGCAGGCCGACCGACTCGTCCGAACCGACACGACCTCGTTCATCACCCGGAACGTGGAGCCGACGGCCAATCCGGATCGGGCCCACAGCATCTCCGCGAAGCCAGGGGCGCGTGTGCTCGTGACCACCGCCGAGGGAACGCCCGCGGTGACCACCTGGCGCTTCGGGCTCGGTCGCGTCGCGTCAGTCACCGTCTACGATGACGACGGCAGCCTCGGTGGTCTGCTGGTCCAGCCGGATGCGGCGATGACGACCAAGACGGTCAACTGGGCGATCGGTAACCCACTGCGCACCCAGACGGGAATCATCGATCTGCCGGACACCCGCGTTGGCGCATCGACGACTGCGGTGTACCGCGGGACCGAACGGCCAGCCGCGGCCGACGCACGCTTTGTCAGCGCAGGAGAGACCCGGTATGAGGCCCGGGTGACCCCCGACGAGTCCGGATTCCACAGCGTCCTCGACACGGAGTACGCCGCCGACTACCCGGCGGAGTTCGCTGCCTTCGGCCAACACGAGGCCCTTGAGGCGGCGGTTGAGCAGACCGGCGGGCAACTGTTCGCTCCGGGCGAGGCGGGCGCGATGGCGGAGTTCGTTCGGTCGGCTCCCGTCCAGGAGCGAACCATCCAGCGCGATTTGAGCTGGCTCCCGTTGGTCCTCGGCCTGATCGTATTCCTGCTTGAGGTGGCCGCCAGACGCCTTGATCGATTCCCGACGATCGGACAGCCCAATCAGCCGGCGACACCGAGAGGCCGCGACGAGTGAGCGCAAGAGCGATACGTCCGGACCGGCTAGCGTGATTGACCCGAATGGCACGGATCGGCTCGACCATCCAGACACGGCTCGTCGTGCTGGTTGTCGTCCTCGCGGCGAGCTTCATCGGGACCGGCTGGGTGTACCAGTCCGCCGCCGGCCAGCTCCAGAGTTCAAACGAGGAGCTCCAGGCCGAAAACGAGGAACTACGGGCGCAACTCAATGCGACCGAGGCTGAACGCCAGGACCTCCAGGAGCGACTCGAAACGCGCGAGCAGGATCTCGATCAGGTCGTCAGCGATCTCGAACAGACCGAGGAGGAGCTGTCGAGTACCAGATCGGAGCTTGAATCGGTTCGCTCGGAGCTGCAGTCGACCGA
>CAZFMU010000151.1:0-4561 GCA_964520165.1 uncultured Salinarchaeum sp.
CCGATGAAGAAGGGATGATCGGGTAACTCAAGAATCTCCATGCGGTTTTCAGAGACCCCCGAAAACACCATTCCGGCATCAGTGAGTGCATCGATGTACGATGGGTTGACCTCATAGCGATGGCGGTGACGCTCGACACAGGTATCGTCTGCATACAGGGTGGCGGCGAGGGTGCCGGGTTTGATGTCAGTCTCGTGGGTCCCGAGGCGCATGGTCCCACCCAGGTCCTCAACATCATACTGCTCGGGAAGAATGTCGATGACCGGTTCGGGCGTGTCATCGTTAATCTCCGTTGAGTGCGCCTGTCGTAGCCCGAGGACATTCCGGGCATACTCGATAACGGCCATCTGGAACCCAAGACATAACCCGAGATACGGGACATCGTTGGTCCGGGCATACCGGACGGCCTCGATCTTCCCGGCGATTCCCCGGGTACCGAACCCACCGGGAACGATGATCCCATCGACCGTATCAAGCTCGGCGCCGACACCGTCAGCGAGGTCCTCACTGTGGACCCAGGTGCGCTCGACATCAACGCCGGCGGCCAGACCGGCGTGTTTGAGCGCCTCGTGCACCGAGAGGTATGCGTCCTCAAGACCGTACTTGCCAACGAGAGCAACCTCGACCTCTCCTGTCGTCTCCTGGGTGACGAGATTGCGCCAGCGATTATCGCGCTCGGCTGGTGGGAGCGCCTGATCAGCTAATCCGAGTCGTTCCATGACGTACTGATCAAGGCCCTCCTCCTCAACGATCAATGGGATCTGGTAGATGTCCTCGACATCGGGATTCGAGAAGACGGCCGCGTTCGGAACATCACAGAACAGCGCAATCTTCTCGCGGGTCTTCTCGGTGAGGCGATCCTCGCATCGCCCGACGACGATGTCCGGCTGAAGCCCAATCGACCGGAGTTCCTTCACGGAGTGCTGGGTCGGTTTGGTTTTCTGCTCGCCTGCTGCCGAATACGGCACCAGCGTAACGTGCGTGAAGAGGATGTCCTCGTCATCCTCCTCGTGAGCGAACTGCCGGAGGGCCTCAAGGTATGGCATGCCCTCAATATCACCGACGGTCCCGCCAACCTCAACGATGCACACGTCGGTCCCGCTGGCGGCCTGTCGGATGCGCCGTTTGATCTCGTCGGTCACATGTGGGATGATCTGGACGGTCTTGCCGAGGTAATCCCCTGCCCGCTCGGCCTCAATGACCTGTTTGTACACCTTGCCGGTGGTGATGTTGTGATCGGCGGTCATGTCCTCGTCGAGGAACCGCTCGTAGTTCCCCAGATCAAGGTCGACCTCCGCACCGTCTTTAAGAACGAACACTTCGCCGTGTTCGAATGGATTCATTGTCCCGGCATCGACGTTGAGATACGGATCGATCTTGACCGCCGTGACGTCGAATCCGGCGTTTTTCAGTAACCGGCCAACGGATGCGGCGGTGATCCCCTTCCCGAGCCCGGACATCACACCACCCGTTACGAAAATGAACTTATTCCCCAATGAGGGGTCATACTCGGGTTCTGTCGGCATACCGTGTATCCACAACGGGCAATCAAAACGATTTCGGAGCGTCGAACGTCTGGGCAACGAACCGTCCGACGGCTGTGCCGAGGGCGTCCAGAACGCCGGCAAAGCCGTGTCCCGTCGGAAACGTTTCCCGGTTCGTCGCCGCCGCCGTGAGCCAGTCGGGTACGGATTCGACGGTTCGATCCCGGTCGCCGGTAATCACCTGAAGCGGACCGTCAATCGTCCGTGAGACAGGCTCGTCGACGGCCGGTGCCGCCGCCGACACACACGCGATCGGGGCCGGCGGCGCGCTTGCAACCGTGACGGCGACTCTCCCGCCGAAGCTGTACCCGAATAGCCCGACCCGCTCGTAACGCGTCTGGGCCCACTCAAGCGCCCGCTCGACGTCCCTCAAAGCGGTCGCTCGGTCGCGATAGGCGATCCGGAGACAGTCGATCTCACGGTCGGTAAGTGCCTCCGAGACAGCCCGGAGCCGGGCGTCAGCGCGTGACCCGCCCATCCGCGGATCCGGCGGACAGGCGACAATCAGCCCGCTTGATCCCGTCCGGTCGTGGACGGCCCGAACCGGTCGTGAACCGGGGAGAACGATAGCTTCGCCCACACCAGTTTGTCGGGATGATCTCCCTTGTATCCTCCGTGGATATTTTTAGGCTCGGGACCTATGCATTTGTATGGGAATCCTGTCGCGGGCCTCCTACGTCATCCGGTCGAAGGTGAACTCACTGTTGAACCGGGCGGAGGATCCGACTGAGACGCTTGATTACTCCTACGAACAGATGCGCGACGAGCTGCAGGACGTCAAACAGGGGATTGCCGATCTGACGACACAGAAAAAGCGCCTGGAGATGCAGAAACAACGGCTCGAAGAAAACGTCGAGAAACACAACGACCAGGCCCGCCGCGCCGTCGAACAGGATCGGGAGGATCTCGCCCGGAAGGCCCTTGAGAAGAAGAAGACGAAGATGAACCAGATTGAGGAACTCGAAACGCAGATCGCCGATCTTGAGGAGACCCAGCAGGGACTCGTTGAGCAAAAAGAGACCCTCCAACAGCGCATCGAGGAGTTCCGAACCAAAAAGGAGACACTCAAGGCACGCCACGAGGCAGCAGAAGCCAGCACCAAGGTGACCGAGGCGGTCACCGGCGCCGGCGAGGAGTTCCAGGACGTCAATCGGGCAATCGAGCGCGCCGAGGAGAACACCGAGGAACTCGAAGCGCGCTCGGAGGCGCTCAACGAACTCCAGGACGAAGGGGTGCTTGAGGACCAGATCTCCGACAAGAGCGAGCTCGAACGCGAACTCGAGTCGGTCCAGACCGAAGGAAGTGTCGAGGCCGAACTCGAGACGCTCAAATCGGAGGTCGACACCAGTAGTTCCGGATCCGACGGCGACACCGACGATATCGAAGAGGAGCTCAAGCGGCTCGACGATCAGTAACGCGCTCGCGACAGGACCGATCGGCGCCTTCTTCCTCCCCGAGCGCGTTATCGGGGTATGGATGACGCAGTCATCGACGACGACTCAACAGCGCCGGAGCGACAGTCATTGCTCCCCGGCGCCGGATTTTTTATTCCCGACGACCTCGAACGCGAGCAGGCGATCGCAGAGCTTGAGGATGAGCTGGTCGACAGCGAGGTTGCCGTCATCGCCGATACGGACGCCGACGGGCTCGCGGCCGTAGCAGTGATTCAGGCGGCCTACGGTGAGGCAACGCTTGTTCCGGCCGGTCCGCACGATCTTGAGGACGCGCTCGCGCGGGTCGCCGAGCACGGGGCATCCGGACTCCGAGTGTTCGTCTGTGATATCGCTCCCGAACGATTCGAGCCGATTGCGCCGGCCATCGAAACGCTGGTTGAGCGCGCACAGGCCGTCCGATGGTTCGATCACCACCAGTGGGACGACGCCGTCACAACGGCGGTTCGCGAGGCCGGCGTTGATCTGGTCGTCGGTGTTTCTGACGAGGAGTGTACCGCCGACGTAACACTCCGGTCGATCGACGAGCCAATCCCAGAGCACCTCGAGTCGCTGGTCGCGGTCACCCGGGATCACGACCTCTGGATCAAGGAGGACCCTCGAAGCGACGACCTTGCAGATTTCGCTCGCTGGAGCGAAGACGATGAAACCTACGTCGAGACCGTGCTCGAACACGGCCCGGATCTCCCAGAGTCCGTTCTTGAGTCACTCGAACAGCGGCGCGAGACGAAGGCTGACCGGATTGACCGCGCGGTCCGCCGTGCGGAGTTCCACGAAATCGGAGACTGGACGGTCGGCGTGACCTACGGCCGGTGTTCGCAAAACGAGGTGGCCGAGCAACTCCGTGAGGACGGCGCTGATGCGGCCGTCATCGTCAAACCGTCCGGTCCGGCCTCAATCCGCGGGACCGAGTCCTTCAAGCGGTGTCACGAGGTAGCCGAACAGGTCAACGGCGGGGGCCACCCGAAGGCCGCCGGGTGCAAGCCAGAAATCTACGACGACATGCTGGATTATGCGCATCACTGGACGACCCACGGGGCCGTCGCCAAGCGGCTCATTCTCGACGCCTTCCGCACGCTCGCCGCCACGGACTAGACAATCCAGCGGTGAGAGTAGGCGGTGCCACAGGAGCAACGGGCATAGGCGTGGATGACATCTCCCTCGGCGTACCGACCCCCGACGGCCTCGTTCTGTGGTTCGAAGAAAGCGAGGAGCACCTGAAGCTGCCCATCATCGCAGTCCGGACAGTCACCGCCGGTCAGTTCCGGGGCGATCGCTCCCTCCTGTTGCATAGCCTCCTGTGCGAAGTTCATCGCCGCCTGTCCGGTGGCTGTCTGGAAGACGCGTCGCCCTTGCTCGCCGTCAAGGATCAACAGCGTGCCATCATCAACGCGATCACCGTAGGCGGCGAGTTGATCGGGGTCATCAACCGCCGTATCGGCGATATAGATCACGACATCGTCCGGGCGCTCACCGGCCCGGAATGCCGCTACCGAGTCGTGCATACCGCATATTGGGAGGAGTGGACGCAAAAGCGCGTGGGTTCGGTATGAGCCGATCAGCGGA
>CAZFMU010000152.1:0-4536 GCA_964520165.1 uncultured Salinarchaeum sp.
GTTGATGCCGAGGCGGCGTGGTTCACGGCCATGGGGGCCGTTCAGGACGCCGAACTCTGGTATTACGATCAAGACGACAAAGAGTACATGCCGATCACTGTCGAGACACCGCACGAGGTGGCAGCCTGCGTGGGGAACATCTCGCGCCTTGATGGCGAGTTGTTCGCACACACCCATGCCGTCCTCTCAGGCCCCGACGGCGAGACCATCGCCGGTCACCTTGAGGCCGGAACGACCTTCGCCGGTGAGGTGCACATGCGGGTGTTCGATACCGAGTTAGTCCGGAGCTACGACGAGCCGACCGAACTTGACCTCTGGCTGTGATCGTGTCCCGTCTCGCGTCATTGCCGTGCGCGCGTGACCGCCAGTCCGGTCGGAGGCGGGTGCCATGAGGCCCGAAGACGAGCAGTACTTCGAGCGGATCGAGGCGGAACTTGACCGTGCGATGGCCGTTGCAGAGGAGGCCAAGACGCGTGGCGATGACCCGCGACCGGAAATCGAGATTCCAACCGCTCGCGACATGGCCGACCGGGTTGAGAACATCCTCGGAATTGACGGCGTTGCCGAGCGAGTCCGGACGTTTGAAACCGAAACGGACCTCAGCCGCGAGGAGATTGCGCTCGCGCTCGTTGAGGATTTTGTCGAGGGGCGGGTTGGCGATTACGAGACCGACGCGGGCACCGTCGAGGGGGCCGTCCGAACGGCCGTCGCGCTGCTCACTGAGGGGGTTGTCGCCGCCCCGATCGAGGGCATCGACCGTGTTGAGGTCAACCAGAATGACGATGGGTCGTCCTACGTCGCCGTGTATTACGCTGGCCCGATCCGCTCGGCCGGCGGAACCGCCCAAGCCCTGTCAGTGCTGGTGGCCGACTACGCCCGTACCCTCTTGGGCATTGACCGGTTCAAACCCCGCGACGACGAGATCGAACGGTACGCTGAGGAGGTCGATCTCTATGAGTCTGAGACCGGCCTTCAGTACGCCCCCAAGGACAAGGAGACGAAATATATTGTCGAGCATTGCCCGATCATGCTCGATGGGGAGGCCACCGGCCAGGAGGAGGTCTCCGGCTATCGCGATCTTGAACGCATTGACACCAACGCGCCCCGTGGGGGGATGTGTCTCGTCCTTGCGGAGGGAATTGCGCTGAAGGCGCCGAAGATCAGACGGTATACCCGGGATCTTGAGGACCTGGCCTGGCCGTGGCTTCAGGATCTCATCGATGGGACCATCGGGGGCCACGACGACGAGACCGGGGAGGAGACGACGACCGTCACCGACGAGGACGAGACGGCTGCGACGACGGCCGGACCTCCCCGTGTCGATGCGAGTGACAAGTATCTCCGCGACCTGATCGCCGGACGCCCGGTCTTCGGACACCCAAGCGAACCCGGGGGATTCCGGCTACGGTACGGTCGCACTCGCAACCTCGGTGATGCGACCGCCGGCATCCACCCCGCGACCATGCGGATTACCGAGGATTTCCTGGCACCGGGCACCCAGATCAAGACGGAACTGCCCGGAAAGGCGGCCGGTGTCGTCCCCGCCGACTCCATTGAAGGACCGACCGTTCGTCTCGCAAACGGTGATGTCCGCCGGATTGACGATGCGGAGGAAGCGAAGGCGCTTCGGAACGGAATCGATCGGATCATCGATCTGGGTGAGTATCTCGTCAACTACGGCGAGTTCGTCGAGAACAACCACGAACTGGCCCCCGCCTCGTATGTCTTCGAATGGTGGACGGCCGACATGCAGGCCGCCGGCGCCGATATTCAGGCCATGCGGGACGACGCGTCGGTTGATCTTGCGACTCCGGCGCCGACGACCGCCATCGAGTGGGCCCAGACCTACGACGCACCACTCCATCCGACGTACACCTACCTCTGGCACGACATCGATGTCGATCAGTTCGATGCCCTCGCGGCGGCCGTCGCCGACGGCGAGGTCGTTGAGGACGCCCTTCGGATCCGCTCTGACGTCGCCGCGATCCTTGAGACGCTGCTTGTCGAGCATCACCAGGGTGACGATCGGATCACACTCCCCGAGTGGCGACCCTTGGCGGCGTCGCTCGGCGTGACCGAGGACCTCAAACGCACGTGGACCCTTGATGATCTGTCGACCGAGGTCCGCGAGTGGCCGAACGCCATGCGGGCGGTCGAAGCGGTCGCTCCCTTCGCGGTCCGCGAGCGGGCTCCGACCCGGGTCGGCAGTCGGATGGGCCGTCCGGAAAAATCGGAGGACCGCGAGCTCTCGCCGGCGGTTCACACGCTATTTCCCATTGGCGAGGCCGGCGGCGATCAGCGTGATGTCGGGGCCGCCGCCAGCCATACTGACTCACTCTCGGACACTCCCGGTGAGGTCGAGGCTGAGGTCGGCATCCGGGCCTGTCCGGACTGTGATATTGAGACGTTCTGGCCGCGCTGCCCGGAGTGTGGATCGCACATCGATCCTCGATATACCTGTCCAGAGTGTGGCCAGGAACTCCAGCCCGACGAGTCCGGGCGGGTCTACTGTGAGCGCTGTGAGGTTGAGGGCAGCGCGGTCGAGTCCCGGCCGATCGATGTCAGAACGGCATACCGCGAAGCGCTTGACACGGTCGGCGAACGCGACAACGCCTTCGAGATTCTCAAAGGAGTCAAGGGCCTGACCTCGGCACTCAAAACCCCGGAACCACTTGAAAAGGGCGTCCTCCGGGCCAAACACGACGTATCAGCGTTCAAAGACGGGACCGTCCGCTATGACATGACTGATCTGCCGGTAACGTCCGTCAAACCGGCGGAACTGGGTGTCTCCGTTGACCGATTCCGCCAGCTTGGATACGAGGAGGATATCCACGGTGATCCGTTGCGCCACGAGGATCAGCTGGTCGAGCTCAAGGTCCAGGACGTGATCCTCTCGGAGGGGGCGGCCGAGCACATGCTCAAGACCGCCAACTTCGTTGATGACCTGCTCGAATCCTATTATGGGCTTGAGCCCTACTACGACATTGCGGAGACCGATGATCTCGTTGGTGAGCTGGTCTTTGGGATGGCACCGCACACCTCTGCGGCCGTCGTTGGGCGCGTGCTTGGATTCACTAACGTCGCTGGTGGCTACGCCCACCCGTATTTCCACGCAGCCAAGCGCCGGAACTGCTTTCATCCTGCGACGACCATCCGCTATACCGACGCGGACGGCTGGCATCGCACCTCGATCGAGACATTCGTCGAACGCCGTCTTGCGGATCCCCGTGAAGACGACTTTGGCACCCTCATACAGGAGCTTGATGGCACAGTCACCGTTCCGTCGCTTGACGCGACCGGCCAGCCGACGACCAGGCCTGTCGAGGCCGTCTCGAAACACCCCGCACAGGATCATCTCGTTCGAATCCGGACCCACGGCGGGCGCCAACTGACGGTCACGCCCGATCACACGATGCGACGCTGGACCTCCACGGGCGTCGAGGGGGTTTCGGCCCGTTCACTCGCCGAAGGCGACCAACTCCCGGTTCCCACTCTCGACAGTGACGCCTCGTCGAAAGCCGGCGTTGACGTCGGAGACCCACAACCGGCATACGACGGTGGGAGCGTCGCCCTGGATACGGTGGCCGCCGTCGACATCCAGCCGAGTTCCATTGATCATACCTACTCGCTGACGGTCGCTGATACGCATACCCTGGTCGCCAATGACACCTATGTCGGTCAGTGTGACGGCGACGAGGACTGTGTGATGTTGTTGATGGATGGACTGCTCAACTTCAGCAAGGCCTACCTGCCAGACAAGCGCGGTGGGAGTGTTACCGCCGACTCACGGCTTCTCGTTGTCGATCCAGAGGGTGCCGTGCGTGTGCTATCAATCGAGGAGTTCTGGGACGCGCTTGAGACGCCCGCCAAGCGCGACGGCAAGTTCCGGAAGAAGCCCTGCGTGGCCGAGGGATGGCAGACCTATGCCTTTGACGACAACCACCAGGTCACCCTCCAGCCGATCGAGAAGGCCATCCGGTACCGGGCAGCTCCTGAAGCGACCCTGCTTGAGGTCGAGACCCAGCGTGGCCGCTCGATCACGATCACCGAACACCACAGCCTCTTCCGGTACGACGACGGGATTGAGGAGGTTGCCGGCGCCGAACTCGCGGCGGATGATCTGGTCGTTGCTCCGCAGTCGTTCGCGGTTGAGCCAGTCGAGACGACCATCGATGTCGCCGCGTGTGTTGAGACGCCACGGGTCTGCGTTGACGGCGGTGTCGCCAGGGAGCTTCCCCCAATCGGTGCTCGTCCTGACGGCGGCTCGGCGATCGAAAGCCCCGACACGATGGACTCCGTCCCGCTTGCCCGCATTGAATCACAACTGGCTGACACAGACCGTGATCTGCCGGCGGATCTCAGGATCTGTGGGGAGAGAGACGACTCCGGGATTCGCCGTCACCTTGAGGTCGATACCTCACTTGCGTGGGTGCTTGGTGCCTTCGTCGCCGCTGGCGAGGTGATTGATCATCATCCGACGATCCGGACTCCCGATCGTCCCGTCGCCGACCGTATCGCGGAGGCGGCTCATTCGGC
>CAZFMU010000153.1:0-4498 GCA_964520165.1 uncultured Salinarchaeum sp.
GAAGCTGACTGATCTGCAGGAGTACGCGGCGAACGATTCGGACGCGTGAGACTCTGTCGAACGGCCATTCAGGCGGAATCTGCCCTCAGAAACGCCAGAGCTGGGAGTCTGTTAAGACCGGATCCTCAGCGAGCGAAGAGAGCTACACCGCTGTACGTCGAACCAAGACTACGAGCGCGTGATTACCGGGGATGATCGGTGGTCGGCGCGTCGGTCGATCCGTCCCGACTGTACGGGGATTCCCGGCTGTTGTCCTTCTGCTTGCCGCACGCACAGTTGCCAACCGGCGTGGAGAAGATATCCAAGCGGCCCCAGATGCGTTGGCTGAGTCACAGGCACAGGCCTGGCGGGGTCGTCTGAGGCGTGTAAGAACCACCACTTCAGGCGGTGATCGGTGGCCTTTTGTGGTCGCATTATGTTTAGGTCGACCTAAGTTAGGTGGACCTAAATGAGAACATTCGTCAACAATTCTGCGTGTCACTCTGGACCGAATATCTCGCGGCGGCGCCTCCTCCAGACAGCCGCGGGTGGGACGGCAGTCGGAACAGCAGGGTGTCTGGGATCCTCCGCGACCCAGGACCAGCGAACTGGACATACCATCACCGACGGACTCGGACGGCAGGTCACCGTTCCCGAGACGGTTGAGGCGGTCGTCGGAGTCGGCCCGGGAGCGCTTCGTCAGATTGCATACCTAGGGGCGATAGAGCGAGTGATCGGTGTCGAGCAGATGGACGACTCGCTGCTGTCGGCGACGTTCAACCTGGCATACCCCGAGTTACACGATCGGCCGATCATCGGATCGGCCGGGTCTGGGGCGACGGGGAACAGCGAGGAGATTCTCGCACTCGATCCGGACGTGATCTTCTTCAATGGCCAGGCATCACAGGCGGACACGCTCCAGTCCCAGACGGACACCCCAGTGGTCGGCCTCAGCCTGGCCGACTTCGTCGATGCGGATGCGCGCGAGACGGTCTTCAGCACGTGGCGACTCATGGGGTCGGTACTGGGCGTGGAGTCGCGAGCCGACGAGCTCGTCGCATTCGTTCAACGCACCATTGAGGCGCTTGAGGCGCGGACGGCTGATCTCCCTTCGGACAGTCGAGAGCGTGCATACGTCGGCGCGATTAGCTACAAAGGCCCACAGGGATTGCGTACGACGCGGATCCGGTTTCCACCGTTTCAGTGGACTGGCGTCGAGAATGTCGCCGGTGCTGTTAGTGCCAGTGTCCCCTCGATCTCAGTCAGTATCGAGGAGCTTCTCGCATGGGATCCAGAGACGGTATTCGTTAGCGTCGGGAATCTTGAACGCGCGCGATCAGATGCCCGTTCAAACCCAGAATACGGTGACATTGATGCTCTAAGAACGGGTGAAACGTACTCCATTCTCCCGCATGCGACATACTATCACGAGTACGGTTCGGTCTTCGCGAACGCATACTTCATCGGGAAGATAATGTACCCAGACCTGTTTTCGGATATCTCGCTCCGTGGTCGAACAAACGAGATCTTCGAACAGTTTCTCGGTACGGGGCTGTATGACGACCTCCATAGTGAGTACCCGATGTTCCAGCGAGGGATTCTACGATGAGCACACTCAACGAACGCCGGACCCGCCCAGAGATCCGACGGATCGGCTTCATTGGCGGTGTCGCGGCGCTACTCGTCGTCGTAAGTGTCGGAGCCCTCTCAATCGGTTCGGTTCGGGTCTCAATCAGCGACTTGCTGGCGGCCCTCGCTGGCGGCGGATCCGAACTACACCGGAACATCGTCTGGCACAACCGGCTCCCACGGGTAGTCGGGGCGGTCATTGCCGGTGGAGGCCTGGCAGTCGCCGGCGCCGGGATGCAAACGGTGCTTCGCAACCCGCTCGGCGCCCCCTACACATTAGGAATCTCGCAGGCTGCCGCCTTCGGTGCAGCGGTCGCAATCCTTGTCTCCGGCGGAGACCCGATCGTGAGCGGGGTGCTTGGCGTCTCGTTCACTCCCTTTGCTGCATTCGCCGGGGCGATGATATCGACTGGCGTCATTCTGGCGCTGGTCAAGTACCGTCACGCCACCCCAGAGACGATGATTCTCACCGGTGTGGCACTTGGGTCACTGTTTCAGGCCGGCCTGACACTCCTCCAGTACTTCGCGACCGATACGGAGGTCGCCGCGATCGTCTACTGGACGTTCGGCGATATCGGTCGGGCGGGCTGGTCTGAGGTCGGACTGATGGGCGTCGTGACCATCGGGGCGACAGCGTATTTCATCCGGCACGGCTGGAACTACGACGTACTTGATGCCGGGACCGCGACGGCAAAGAGTCTGGGTGTCAACGTCGAATCCCTCAGAATCCGAGGAATGATCGTTGCGTCGCTCGTTACCGGAGTCATCATCTCGTTTGTGGGTATCATCGGGTTCGTCGGGCTGGTCGCCCCACACATGGTTCGGATGATTATCGGAGGGACCGAGCGGTATCTACTCCCGGCGTCTGTCCTCGTCGGGGCGACACTCCTTGTGGCGGCTGATACTGCTGCTCGGACGGTACTGGCTCCCGTCGTCCTTCCGGTCGGCATCCTGACCTCGTTCATCGGCGCACCACTGTTCATCTATCTCGTCGTCAACGGGAGGGAGTACTGGTGAGTCTGCACATCGAACAGCTCTCATTCGGATACGACGACACGGAGGTTCTTGATGACATCAATCTCCAAGTCGAATCCGGGGAACTGGTCGGATTGCTGGGTCCGAACGGGTCGGGAAAAAGCACCCTCCTCCGGTGTACCAATCGGCTGCTTGATCCCGACGAGGGGACGGTAACGGTAGCCGGCGACCAGGTGGGAGCGTTGACGCAAAGTGAGCGGGCCCGTCGCATCGGCTATGTCCCACAGTCGGAATCACACGCGTTTCCGGCCACCGTCTTCGAGACGATTCTCCAGGGTCGACGACCCCACGGCGGCTGGAAGCCGTCTCGTCGGGACCGCACCGCCACCGAGCAGATGCTCAACCGCCTCGGGATCTCGGCGTGGCGACACCGCTCTCTTGAGCAACTCTCCGGTGGACAGCGTCAGATTGTCAACCTGGGCCGCGCACTCGTTGGCGATCCCGACGTGCTTCTTCTTGACGAACCGACGAGTGCGCTCGATCTCAAACACCAGCTGGCGGTCATGAACCTCGTGACCGAGCATATCGGCAGAGCGGACATTGCGGGGGTGATGGCGATGCACAATCTGAATCTCGCGAGCCGCTATGCCGACCAGATCGCACTGCTTGCAGAGGGAACAATCCACGCAGTTGGGGGACCGGACATCCTCACGCCGGAGCTGCTTGAGGAGGTCTACGGGGTGAGGGCAGCAGTCCACCAGCCGGAGGAGTACCGGCTCATCGAGCCCAAGGCGCCGGCTGCTGAAGACACCCTCGGAACCGTCGGTCCCGAAGATACCCCGGAGCGCCGATGAGCGGGTTCACCGATATCGCCGGATCACACTTGGATGGCGTTTAGAGTGAAGTTCGGCGTGCGTCGATGGCCCGGCGTCAGAGCGATGGGCTCCAGCGACCGCACGGAGGCCCCCGAGTTCGGACGTCGGTATGGCGGGCGGAACTCCGTGGTCGTGATCGGCTAGTAGTCGTTGGATCGTGGAGGCGGCCGCGATCGTCTCGGGGGGTGACCTATCGGTGCGTGGGATTCAGAACAAGGAGACGGGCTCCACACGAAGGGTGGACAGGGACATACAACCCCCTCCCCCCAAGTGAAGATCGAATCGCAATCCCTGATTCTCGGAGGGCAGAAGGGTCGAAAAGGCGCGGGTGACAGCCAAAACTATTAGTAGTTTATGACGCCCCAACCGGTTCAGGGAGCAGTATTCAACACAGCAGTCGAGAAAAGAGCGAACTGTGAAGTTCAATATAGAACAAATAATCTCAATCTATATTGAGACAAAATACGGATAGTATTGTATAATCGAAGATTGCTCGGGGTCCGAGGGGCTGATTGAACGCCAAATTACGGGCGAAGACCGCGTACGGATGGTCGCCCGACAGCTGTCGGAACCACAGACGGCCAACTGGACCGTATCCGAAGCGGGCTGGTCACATGAGCCGACCAGGCGCGTCCTCAAACGGCTTGTCGACGATGGAATCCTTCATCGCGACGATAGCGGGACGCACGCCACGTGCTACCTCGATTACCGTCGGCAGGCAATGCAAGAGGCGATGTGCATCCGTGACAGTGAACACACTGTCGAGGAACTCACGGACCGTCTCGCCGACATGAAAGTGCAGATCCGCGACTGGAGCATGAATCCGATGTCGAGTCGCCGAACCAGCTTCGCGGGACCCTCGCCGAAAGATCACTCGATGCCGACGAAAAGGATCACCGCCGTGAGATCGCCCGCGAGTGGGAACACCTCCAACGGCGTATCGACATCGTCGGCTTCGCTCTCCGCGAATGGGACCTTCTCGCGACGACGACAGAGCCTACCAGACCAACAGGCGAATTGCCCCTACCTACTCACCGCTT
>CAZFMU010000154.1:0-4491 GCA_964520165.1 uncultured Salinarchaeum sp.
TCTGCCCATCGGAGTACAACCGGTCGCTACTTGAGACCTACGTTGATCGGCCGACGACAGTCATTTCGAACGGTGTTGACCGGGAGAAACTCGCCGGCTTCGAGTCGCTTGAGGCCGAGTATCGTGAGCGCTACGATCTCAATGGCCCGGTCGTGTTCCTCGTCGGACACGTGATCAAGCGCAAGGGGCTTGAGACGTTCGTCGAACTCGCTCGACGGATGCCCGACTTCGAGTTCGCCTGGTTCGGTCCGCTTGATCTCTCGCTCAAGGATCGTGAGACCACACATTTGATCGAGACAGCACCGGAAAACTGCACATTCACCGGGTATGTCGATGACATCCGCGGTGCCTTCGCAGCGGGAGACATCTTCTGTTTCCCGACCCACGAGGAAAACGAGGGAATTGCACTACTAGAGGCAATGACAGCCGGTAAGCCCGTGGTCGTGCGCGACATCGAGACGTTCAGCTGGCTCGAAGACGGGGAAGACGCGCTCAAGGTTCCGGCCGATGCCGGTGTCGACGCGTTCGTTGAGGCTCTCAGACAACTTGAGAGTCCACCCGAGCGCAAGCGACTCGGCGAACGGGCGCGCGAGCGAAGTGCCGCGTTCTCGCTTGAAGCACTCGCCGAGCAGTATCGATCTCTGTACCGGGAGGTGACGAATACGTGAAAGATCGCCACGGCGATCCGAGTGAACGACGATGAGAATCGGCTTTTTTACCGACAGCTACTTTCCCGAGGTTGACGGTGTCACCTACACACTCAAACTCTGGCGTGAGAAACTCGAAGCGCGAGGGCATGAGGTGTATGTGATCTACCCGGATGGGGCCTACGAACCCGGGCCACGGGAGATTCCCGTGCCATCAGTGTCAAACCCGTTTTATGACGGCTACCGGATCCCGCTGTTCCGGCCGCTTGCGACCTTGCCAGCTCTTGATATCGTCCACTGCCACGGCCCGGCCCCTGTCGGGATCCTCGGTCGGTACTACGCCTGGAAACACGGGGTACCATCGGTATACACCCACCACACCCCACTTGAGGAGTACTTTGAGCAGAGCATCGGCATCACGTCGATCGCCAACGGTCTCGCGAAGGGGTATGTGCCGCTTGAGACCGCCTTCCTTCGGCAGTTCGATGTCGTTACCGCGTCAACCAAGCGGATCGACCGACGAGTATCACACGTCCCACTGCCGGTTGGTATCGATATGGACTTTTTCGCGCCCACAAGTGAGGACTGGTATTCCGGCGAAACAGTAATCGGGTACAGTGGGCGGCTAAGCATGGAGAAGAACGTCTCTGAAATTCTCAAAGTGGCCGAGCGACTTCCGGAGTACGAGTTCGTGATCATTGGCGAGGGACCTCGCAAGGAGCACCTACAGATACAGGCGCCAGCAAACGTCACGCTCCGAGAATTTCTACCACGCGAGGAACTTCCCGTATTTTACTCCTCAATCGACGTGTTCGTGACCGCCTCAACAGGGGATACACTCGGACTGTCACCGCTTGAGGCCAATGCGTGTGAGACGCCGGTCGTGGCCCCCGACGTGTCGCCGTTCGCAGAGACAATCGGCCCGGACAACGGGGAGCGATTTCCCTTCGGCAACACGGATACCATGGCAGCCGCAATCGAACGCGGACTCACGAGGACATATGACCCACGGGCAGCGGTGGCCGAGTATGATGTCATCCGGACACTTGACCGGCTGGAGGCGATCTACCAGCGGATCGGTACGAAGTCCGATAGGTGATCGTCGCCATATGCCGTAGTTGCGGCGGCCTTGCGTTGAAATCGCCGCCTATCTGGCGATAGCAATCATTTTAGTTGCGGGTCAGTTACGGCCGGTATAAATGACGACCACCCAGCGGAACCTGGCGGGGTTGTCGCGATTTATTTTTCGGGCTCCTTCCTGGTATGCGAGCGTTGGGATCGCCCTGGCGCTCGCGATACTCGTTGGGATGGTCGCGTTCAACTCGGAGTTCGTCCTTGAGGACGCCTGGCGTGGCGTCTTCTATGTCGGCATTCCGACGATCGTTGCGAGTTTCACAACGGCTCCAATTGACCGCGCGCTTGGGGGGCAACTGACCTCAAATCAGGCATCGTTGCTGGCGCTCTTCTGTGAGCTTGTCGTCGTCGGGCTCCTCTCGGTAGCGGGGCTGATCGCCATTCTGACACAGTATAGTACCGAGTTTGTTCTCGATGCGTTGCTCGTCGCGATGGCACTGATTTTTGCGATCCGGACGCTCGTGATCGTTGCCACCTCACGGCACCCGCTGTTGGTTGCCGCGATCCCGGCGAGCACTCAGACCGTCGTCGCCGCCGGACTGTTGATGATCTATAGCGGGACGACACGATTTTTCCTTGACAATCCGCTGTTGATGGATCTGCTGTCGCGACCCGCACAGGCCCCGACCGAGCTCCAGTCAGTGCAGCTCATCGACTTCCGGCTGCTGCTTGTCATGTGTGTGCTCTATGTCGTCGGGGTGAAGCTCTTCTTGGTCGTTCTCGACTGGCCGTGGCGCTCCGGGCTCGGGGTCTCCGGACTTGACTTTCTGCAGGGCTTTATCGGGTATATCGCTGACGGCAGTCACGAACTTGAGAGCTTCTTCGAGGATCTCGGGCAGGAAGCGCTCGCCCCGGTGACCGTGTTGTCGGTACGGACGCAGGGCGGCGATGAAAAGGCCCGGTTTGTTCTTCCAATGATCCACCCCGGTCCAATGGGCGAGATCGGTGGGGGGAACCTCTCAAGGCGGATCGCAACGGATATCGACGGACTTGCGTTTCCGCCACACGCGACCGCCGGTCACGATTTCAACCTGGTCGCCGCCCGCGAGGTCGAGTCGATCCTCACCGCTGCCCGAAACGCCGCCCAGCAGATACACTATGATCGCACGGCAACACAGAGTAAACGGCTCACCGAGGGCGAGGCGACACTCACCGGACAGGGCTTTGGCAACGGGGCGTTGGTCGTCAACACATTCGCTCCGAGTCACGCCGACGATATCGAGTACTCCGTCGGGCTGTCAGCCGCCTCCGAGGCCCGGACCAGCGGATTCGATGAGGTGCTGCTTGTTGATGCACATAACTGTAACGACGGAATGAGTGGTGAGGATCCCTCGCAGGTAACCCCCGGCAGTAAGCGCTCGTTCGATATCATCCACGGGGCCGATCGACTCGGTGACCGGCTAGCGGAAGCCGAGACAGGACCGGTCAAGTGCGGGGTCGCATGGGACCCGACCGAGTGGGAGCCAACCGACGGGATCGGCCCGCTCGGCGTCCGTGTCGCCGTCTTTGAGGTCGATGGACAGCGGACCGCCTACGTTCTCGTTGACGGCAACAACATGACACCAGGATTGCGTGAGCGGGTGATCGACGCCGTCGAGGAGGTCGACACGACCGAGGTCATGACCACCGATACCCACATCGTCAACACGGTTAAACCGGAGAACAAGGTCGGTGACTCAATTCCGGAGTCGACGTTTACGGCCCTCGTGACTGATCTTGTTGAGGAGGCGATTGCGGATCTTGAACCGGTTGAGGTCGGGATGGCGAGCGAGACCGCCGAGGTCACCGTTTTTGGCAACGACCGGACCGAGATGATGGCCTCAACGGCCAATGCCGTCGTGTCACTCGGAACGGCCCTCGCGGCCGTGTTGTTCATTGGGATTCTCTCGATCACGATCGTGATGTTCGTGCTCACCGGTGGGTGAGGCACCCTCCAGGGATCATAGCGTTCAAGTCTCTCTCACCCCTGGTTTCCGTTATTGTGTTCGTCGCTCCCGGACAGAACGGTCCGCGTGTGTGGTTCCGGCGAGCGGCGGTCAACACCCGACAGGGGGATTCAGGATGAGCACACCGGCAGTTTCGAACGTCGTCCTCGTGACGGTCGACTCACTGCGAGCCGATGCCATCGCACCGTACAATGCCGATCGCCACACCCCGGTTTTGCGCGATCTCGCCGACGACGCCGCCGTCTTTGAGCGAGCGTTCGCGACCGGCAACTGGACCCCGTTCTCCTTTCCGTCGATCATGGCTTCGCGACCGGTGTTCGCCGACGACGGTCAGATTGGCGTCAAGTCGGCACCGACGCTGGCCCGAACACTCTCAGATGCCGGTCTTACCACTGCCGGGTTCAACGCCGCCAACGGGTTTCTAACCGGGCACTGGGGGTACGACGACGGGTTCGATCAGTTCGAACCGTTCGTCGCGGATGTCAGCTCATCGATGTACAGCCAGTACCTGGCGAAGCATCCGACAGTTGAGGCGTGGGTGCAACTGGCGGCCGCGCCACTCCGACGGCTCAAAGCGCTGGTATCCGGGCGGAGTAACGGCCGACCGTTTCTCGATACCTCTCGGATGTTTGATGTCGAATCGGCGGCCATCGACATGATCGAGACGACCGACGAGCCGTTTTTTCTCTGGGTACACTACATGGATCCGCACACCCCGTATGCGCCAGCGCCGCGGTACATCCGAGAGGTTTCCGACGACTTCC
>CAZFMU010000155.1:0-4489 GCA_964520165.1 uncultured Salinarchaeum sp.
CCCTACCATCCCCACCGACTGATTCTCCTGTATAGCGCGATGCGGCACTTCCGTGATCGCCTCCGCGAGGCCGGTCGTACGGTGACCTACATCACCGCCGCGTCGATGGCCGACGGAATCGAGACGTACTTCGACGATCACCCGGGTGATCGCCTCATCGCGATGCGACCGCAACGCCACGGCGCAACCGACCGACTCACATCGGGCATTGAGGAGGCCGGTGGTGCCATCACCTGGCAAGATCACGCTGGCTTTCTGGTTGACCCGGCGACGTTCGACACTTGGATGGGTGATCCGCCATACACCCACGAGACGTTCTACCGGGAGGTCCGGCGCGAGACGGGCTATCTCATGGACGATGGGTCGCCTGTCGGTGGCGAGTGGAACTACGATGAGGAGAACCGGGAGACGCCTCCGGCGGACTACGAACCGCCAGAACGCCCGCGATATGCCCGCGATGCGACGACGGAGGCTGTCATCAAGAAGGTCGACGAACAGTTCAACGGCAGTTACGACACCGACCCCTTCGGCGGCGCGTGGGCCGATCCCGAACCGTTCGCCTGGCCGGTCACTCGTGCGGACGCGCTTGATGCCCTTGATCGGTTTATCACCGACCGACTCGCCGAGTTCGGGCCGTACCAAGACGCCATGGTTGAGGGCGAGCGGAGCATGAACCACTCGTTGTTGTCTCCGCTGTTACACGTTGGACTGCTCCATCCGGCGGAGGTGACCGAGCGAGCGATTGAGGCCTACCACGACGGCGCCGCCCCACTCAACAGCGTCGAGGGATTCGTACGACAGGTGATCGGCTGGCGCGAGTTCGTCCGACACGTCTACCGCCGAACGATGCCGGAGCTCGTTGAGGCAAACCAACTTGCGGCCACCGAACCCCTTCCGGAGGCCTTCTGGACCGGCGAAACCGACATGGCGTGTCTCGCCGATGTCATCGAGGGCGTTCGGACCCGCGGGTATGCCCACCACATTGAGCGACTGATGATCCTCGCTAACCTAGCGACAAGTGCCCGAATTGACCCGGCGGCGTTCAACCGGTGGTTCGAGGCGGCCTTCGTCGACGGCTTTCACTGGGCCAGTACTCCAAACGTCGTCGGGATGGGGACCTACGGCTCTGATGTCCTCTCCTCAAAGCCCTACGTCTCAAGTGCGAACTATATCGACAAGATGAGTGACTACTGTGCGGACTGCCCATACGATCCGGACGCGACGACCGGAACCGGCGCCTGTCCGTTCAACACGCTATACTGGGACTTCCTTGATGCTCACGAGGATCGGCTTCGTTCGAATCACCGGATGAGTCTGGTCTACGGACACCTCGACCGCAAGTCCGATGACGAAAAGGCGGCCATTCGCGACCGCGCTGCGGACCTTCGCCAGCGGCTGCGTGCCGGCACGCTGTAGCTACAGCGCGTAGACGAGGCGTTCGCCGACGTCGAGTCCGTTTCGCATCGCTGCATGCAATCGCGCCTCGCCAGCAACCCAGTCACCAGCACAGTACAGTCCCGCCGATTCGGCCGACTGAAGAACGCCCGTTGGCGCCCCGGCTTCCGGTAATGCGTACCGCCAGCCCTGGTGATCCGTCCAGTCAGGGTCGGCTAATCGCTCGTCATTCATGATATCGGCCGTCAGCTCCGCGAGTGTGGCGATGTTCTCTGCCGGCGGATCATCGTAGTGCTGTTCGGACCAGTCGGGGGCTGCTTGAACGACCAGCAGCGATTCGTCTGCGGGCACGTGTCCGGGCTTGCACTCCTCGCGGGCAATCCATCCGATGGCATGTTCGTCATCGGTGTTGATCAGCGCATAGTACGGTCGCTCGATGGCAAAGGGATAGTGCAATACGGCCGTCCAGATGGTCTGGTAGGACACGGAGCGTACGGCGTCGATGAGTTCCTCGGTCGGCCCTTCCCAGTCCCATTCGGCGTCGGCCAACAGCGTCGCTGTCTGTGGGGCCGGTGGCGTCACCACGATGGCGTCAAACGGCCCCCACGACGTGCCGTCGTCGTCAAGTAGTCTCCAGTAGTCGTCCGCTCGACGAAGCGTCTCGACGCGGGTCCGTCGGTGAACCGTCGCGTCCGTCCGGGCGAACAGGCGCTTGGCGATCTGTGTGAGACCGTCTTCGTAGCTCCACTTGCTTGTCGTCGACTCGCGCCCTTCTGAGACGGCACCGGTTCGATCGAACGTGTAAATCGGCTCGTCGATCTCAACGCGACCGTCGGTATCAAGCGTCTCAGTCAAGAGGTCCGCAACGCGCTGGTCGCGGTCTTTCACGTAGTTGGTGCCGTAGTCGTAGGTGATCGCCCCGTTTCGCCGGGTTGCTGCCCGACCACAGACGCCACCGGACTTCTCAAGGACGGTAATCTCGGCCTCGGGTAACGCGCCATCGACGACGTACGTCAGTGCCGCGGCGGCACCACCGGCACCAACAATCCCGATCGCAGTCATACCTATCGGTATGGGCTCCGGCTAGAAAACCCCGTGGCTCACGGCGAGTCTATCGTCGGGGACTTGGTCCGATCAGTTGATTGTGACCGTATCGGGATCGTGTCGACCGCGCTGGTGAGGCCGCACGAGCAGATAGGCACCGGCCATCGCCAACAGCACAGGCAACAGTGCCAGTCCAAGGATGAGTCCACCCGTCAGTACGAACGCCACAACGGGCAGCGTGAGCGCCGTCCAGACGAAGAGCGCAGCAGCGGTCGCTACGCCGCTGAGCGTCGGGTACGAACGGCCGGCGGCCCGCGTGCCGCGATAGATCGCGTACCCGCCCAGCGCGGCGACGGCGCCCGCGCCGGCAAGTGTGAGAGCGGTCAGTAGTACCATCACAGTCACATATGTCGCAAGTCATCATAAAGATTGTGTCGGAGTCATCGCTTCTCGTTGAATCCATCGAGTCGCCTCTGGCGTGTGGACACCTCGCCGGTAACGACGTACGGGGCGACGACTTTGAGAAACTGCGTGGCGAACACCAGGATGATTGGCCCGAGGAAGATGCCGTAGTAGCCGAAGGCGATCGGCCCGAGGATGTACGCGAACATCAATAAACCGACGTGTGTCCGGTCGCCGCTGACATACGGGCGAATCAGGAAGTCAGGAATTGTATCGACGAGGACGAACGTGATCACAAGAAAGAGTCCAACGAACGCGAGCGCCCCTGGTTGGCCCACGGTCAATGCGAGTGCGGCCAACAGCACGCCGATTGGCAGGTAAACGATCTTCATCCCGACCACCGGAATCAGACTCCCGACCCCGGTGAGGGCCCCGGCGAGTGGGGCGAACGGCACGTGCACCGACGATGGTGCGACGACGTTGTACGCCGCATAGACGACAATGGCGATGATGCCGGTAACGAGGGCGTTCAGGATGTTTCCAAACAGAATTGACGAGAGTTCATTATCAACGGCTCGGCCGTAGGCCTCAAGAACTCCGGTTTCATCGAACCGGTCGAGCACCCACCCCGCTAGTCGTGAGCCGTCGGTTAACAGATAGTAGGTTCCGGCGAGCATAATGAATCCATGTAGTGCGAGCGTTAGGACGAGCCCGACCGACTCAACGATTCCCGAGCCGATCTCCTGAATCCACGCTTGGACATCTGCCTCACTCAGTAGCGCCATTATCTCCTCCGGAGTGATTGGGAAAACACCGGTGGCCCTGAGCTCTGCGACAGCTTGACTCAGCGTCTCGCTTTGGCCGATTCCGAACGCCGAGAGGTAGGCGGCGATCTGATCTTCGCCCCCGAGGACCTGCTGGATCTCCGGGATGAGTAATACGAGTGTGTATGTCAACAACAGCAGAAAGGGCAACAGAAACAGCACAATCGTGGTAACGGCCTGAAGTTGACGACGATATGGGAGGCTCCGCCGACGGAGCGACGCCGGCAGTGGAAGGCGGCCGAGTCCGCGGTAGATCGGTCGGCTGGCGTAATACAGGAACACCGTGAACACGATTGTCGGCAAAAACCCTCGCAGCACAAGCGCAACGAGTGTCAGTAGCCCGACGCCGAGGAGACCGAGTGCAACCCGACGGCGGAGATCACGGTCGAGATCCATTCACCTGACACTCAGACGGGGAGACAAAAGACGTACCGGTCGACACAAGCGCAGGTCGAAGCAATCACGCGCACACGCCGCAAGTACCATTTCCTTCGATATCGGTCGTTTTCCGGGTACTCGCATCTACAGGCGGAACGGGCCGAGGGCCTCGAGGCTTGACCCTGAGGCGGTTGACGGGCGGGAAGAGCCTCAAGACTCCTGTTCGGAGTGTCCGGTGACAGTGAACCACCAGTCGTACTGATCATAGTCCTCGGCCTCCGCTTCAGCGATCACCGCATCGATGTCGGCGGCCGTCTCTGGTGGCGGCAAGAGCACGCGGTCCTCAAAGCGTTCGTTCTCCGGCCAGTCTGCCGGCGTGACGACATCCTCTTCGTCAGCCAACTGAAGCGCGTCGACCGACCGAAGGATCTCATCAATGTTCCGGC
>CAZFMU010000156.1:0-4357 GCA_964520165.1 uncultured Salinarchaeum sp.
AGACGCTCTTTCGTGTCCTCGATGGCCGCCTCCGCCCCGGCTTTTTTCTCCTCAATCCGCTTGGCCTCGGTGTAGAGTCGATCGGCGTTGTGTTCGAGATCCGCCGTGACATCGAGCCAAATGGTCTGCTCGTCAAGGCGAATCTGGAGGCGCTCCTCTTCTGGGTCAATGGACTCAACCGCTTCGGCCGCTGGGATTCCCTGGTCGGCACCGGCCGCAAGGGTCGACTCGATGCTCGGCCAGTCCTCACCCGCTTCACGGGCCTGCTGAACGGTCGAAAGAAGTTCATCAACGAGATCGTAGTGAGCGTACAGTTTCTCGGCCTGGGTGCGGTAGGCTTCGGCGTCAGCCTCGAAATCCGCGATTGCCTGGCGCTGCTGTTCGATGATCCGCTGTTGTTTTTCGATTTCCGACTCGAAATCAGGGCGGTTGGGCTCTGTTGGCTGGGCCTCCTTCTCGGTCGTCGTCTCGAGCGCGTGAAAGTAGGTATCGAGAGCGGCGTTAAACTTCTCGAAGCGTTCGGCCGTCTGGCCGGCCCGCTCTTCGAACGGGAGCGGGGTGACATCAATCGGCTGTTCGTCGGTATAGTACACCTGGGGATCAAGCGGCCCCTCTTCAAGACGATCGGCGAGGGCGTTCAGCTCCCAGTATAGTGATTCATACTGTTCGTCGGTTGCCTCCGCGATTGGGAGGGTCTTCTCGACACCCGCGCGCGTACACAGTTCCTCCGCCCAATCGCCACCGAGGTCGAACTGGGTCGCAAGCGTCCGCACTAGATCGGTCTCTGAGGCGGCCATTCGCTCGCGGAAGGGGTCGTACTCAAGCGCGAGCGGGTCAACCCGGGCCTCCGGAAAGCCATAGGCGGCACCAGGGGCGACGGTGCGCGAACTCAGTCGAACCGTCCGGAGTGAGTCGATGACGGTCCCATCCGCATCAAGAACGGCGACGTTTCCATCGCCGAAGAGTTCGGCGACGATAGTCGTCTCTGTGTCCTCGCGCTCGAAGTGAAACTGGAGAATGCGGTCGAAGCCGTACTGCTCAACACCAACGAGATTGGCACCCGCGATTCGGTTACGGAGCATCTTCGCGAAGTTCGGCGGTCGCTCGGGAGCATCAGGAACATGCTCCGGGTCGACGGTATGAACGCGCTTGCGGTCGCCGACCTCAATGAGTAACTCGATCCGTCCGCGTTCAAAGTCACGGAGCTTCAGCCGCACGAGATCCTCGCCATAGAGATAGGCCTTATCGAGGACGGCGCCCGTGTACGCCGACAACTCGGGCACCAGCGCCCGCAGATCCACGCTGGTGAGTGCCCGCTTGTGGTCCATGTGGGATGCTCACCGCCTCGGCGCAAAGGCCTGTCGGCTGCCGACTACGGCGGATCGGTGGCGTGCTGTTGTTTGGCGAGCTGCCAGGAGTAGACGAAGCCAAAGTACGCCGGAACGCCGGTCAGCATCAGCAGGTAGTAGGCCCACTGCGGCCCGTCAACGACGCTAAAGATCGCCGAGACGAGTCCAACCCACACAAGCGCGAACAGGAGATCGTGGACGATCCCCCGCTGGTGGGTCACGGCGTACTCTTTGAGGCGATCGATCACAGACATCGGTGCGTGGCGCAGACAGTCATTCGTCGACGGGGCCGGCTCATGGGGTTATTCGTTTTCTCGGTAGTCAACGACCAGTACAGGGGCTCGCGTCGACCGGAGGGTTCGCTCGGTGACGCTGCCCAAGAGGGCACGACGCACGCCGGTGCGACCGTGACTCCCCATCACGACAAGATCAATGTCGTTGTCGTCTGCGTAGTTCGCGATGATTCGGTGGGGGACCCCGCCGGCGTGGTGTTCAATCACCTCAAGACCGGCTTCGGCCCCGACATCGGCGACGTAGCCGGTAGCCGCCTCGGCCTGTTCGCGGAGTTCGGTCATTTCCGAGAACTTGCCTTGTCGGATCCGATCAACCTGTTCGGTGCCAAGACTCACGCTGATCGCGTTGGTGTCCGCGACGTACAACGCGTGCAGCTCCGCATTGTTGTCTCGGGCGATCGAAAGGGCGTGATCAACGGCTGCCTCTGCAACTTCGCTTCCGTCCGTTGGGACGAGTATCCGATTGTACATTGGTGAGAGTGGTGATTAGTCGTCTGCGGGGCTGTCGTCGGTACGGCGGGCGACGACCTCCTCGGCGGTGCGGTCTTGGGCCATTGGACGAGGACTGTGACACTGCCGGACCATCTGTCGGGTCTCCTGTGGCGGATTGTCCGTCATCAGCGACACCACGATGGTGACGACGAACACCAGCGGCATGCTGACGATCGCCGAGCCGATGGCCGGCATCCACGTCGCGATGACATCAATGCCGAGGCCAGCACCGCCGTTGACGATGCCAAAGGCCCCCTCGTTTGCCATCGGAATCAACCAGAGGATGAGCCCGGTGATCATGCCGGTGAGCGCCCCCTGCCGGTTGGTGCGTTCCCACCAGAGACCAAGGAAGAACATGGGGAACAACACGGTCGCCGCCAGCGAGAACGCATAGGAGACCAACGCCGCGATTGGCGCCTGCGGGTCGAAGGCAGCGGCCATCGTCAGCACACCGAGGGCGACGATGCTCAGTCGGCCGACGATCATCTGCTTGCGCTGGCTGGCGTCCTCGTTGATGATATTGGCGTAGATATCGTGGGAAATGGCCGATGACCCGGCAATAAACAGCCCGGCGGTGGTTGCAACGGCTGCCGCAATCCCCCCAGCAGCGACGAATCCGACGAGCCAGGATGGCAGACCGGACAGCTGCGTGGCCAACACGACGATGACATCGGCGGCAGCACTCGTCATCCCGGGATCACCGAAGGCCGGGCGGATGTTCTGGCTGTAGAGGTCGGTCCCGAAGGCGGCGTAAGCGGGGGCGCTGAGGTACAACAGCGCGATGAAGAACAGCCCCCAGACGGTCGACCAGCGGGCGGTCCGCTCGTTGTCAACGGTGTAAAAGCGCACCAGCACGTGCGGTAAGCCACAGGTTCCGAAGGCCAGCGAGACGGCCGTCGCGATCCAGAGGTAGTAGCTCTCGTTGACGAACGGTTCGGAGAACTCCGCGCTTAATGCGCTGATGAGCTGGGCGTACTCGAGTTGTGGGAGAATCGTCGAGTAACCGGCCGCCCATCCGGTCGCGTACAGCCCGACGAGGAACGCGATGATCAGGATGAGGTACTGGAAGACCATGTTCTTCGTCGCCCCGAGCATACCCGAGAGGGCCAGGTATCCGATGGTGATCACCATGAAGAGAATCATCATCGACTGGTACCCGCTGAGACCGGGAATGCCAGGATCACCGAAGATGTATAGCCCGACCAGCCCCATGCCACGAGCCTGACCGATGGCGTAAACAAACCCGATCAGGAAGGTGGTGACCGCCGCAATCGCCCGTGCGGAGTCGGAGTTGAACCGGTCGCCGACGAAGTCGGGCGCGGTGTACTTCCCAAACCGGCGCATCTGGGCGGCGAGGAAAATCAACAACACGAAGTAACCGGTGGTCCACCCGACCACGAAGGCCAGGCCGTAGACTCCTGAGAGGGCGATCAACGCCGCCATCCCGAGGTAGGAGGCGGCCGACATCCAGTTCGCACCGATGGCCATTCCGTTCTCGATGTTCCCGATCGACCGGCCGGCGACCCACATGTCGTCGGTGTCGGCCACCTTATAGATGAAGCCGATCACGAGGAACGATAGCATCATCGCCGAGACGATGGCGGCCGGCAGAAGCTTGAACGAGACGTTGAGCCCCTCCGGCAGGAGCGCACTCTCTTGGAGGGGGACAGCAGCGGCCATCACGCCTCTTCACCCCCATCGGCGGCAGTCGTCTGACCACCCGGGTCAGTGACCGGTGCAGAGTGGTCAATCCCGTACTTCTCATCGAGTTGATCACGCTTGCGGGCATACCAAGCGGCAAGCAGGAGCGACCCACCTGGGCCACCGATAGCGATGCCAAAGTAATGCCACGGGAATCCGAGGACCGGCATCGTCGAGGTCATGATGTCCGGCGCCAACACCGTCGCGGTCACCGGGCCGAAGGTGGTGAAGATCCAGACGGTGAAGCCGGTCCAGATCACCTTGAGGTGGTCCCGCATGTACGGCGTACTCGGCTTGAGGATGTTGATCTCCGTCTGGAGGTAGTCGGTTTGCTGTTCGCGGTTGACGACGTCCCCTGGGACGCCGCCGTCGGGTCTCGTATTGTGGCTGGTATTGTCTGACATTTGTGGTGTGGTAGGGTGCCTCGTGTGCGTCGTTGAGAGCCGAAGAACGGAGCGTCAACGACGCTCCGAGTGATCAGTCTCCGTGAACCTGTTCGCGAATCTGTTCGGGAACGCTCGG
>CAZFMU010000157.1:0-4354 GCA_964520165.1 uncultured Salinarchaeum sp.
GTCGATGTGATATGAGCCAGACGCCAACCCGCGAGGTTGCCCGTCGAACCTTCGCACGCGAGTTCAACGACGCCACCTACACGTTCAAGGAGTCTGATGACGAGCGCGCCCCGGTGTATGCCCTCTTACCAACTGGCGAACGGGCCAATCGTATCTTCTTTGTCGGCACCCTCACCGAAACGGAGGATGTCGGCGAGGACAGCGAATACTGGCAGGGTCGGATCGTCGATCCGACCGGGACGGTTTTCGTCTACGCCGGCCAGTACCAGCCCGATGCGGCCTCAACGCTCCGGAGTCTGGATCCCCCGGCGTACGTCGCCGTTGCCGGCAAGCCCCGAACCTTCGAAACCGATACTGGCGATACGAACGTCTCGGTCCGACCGGAGTCGATCACGGTCGTCCCCGAGGGCGTCCGCGACCGGTGGATCGTCGAGACCGCCAACCGGACGCTTGACCGGATTGATCAGTTTGACGCCTCCGTTGATGAGTACGATCGCCTCGCTGACGAGCAGTACGACTCCGGACTTGATCCGTACCACAGCGCTGTGATTGAGGCGCTTGAGGACGTCGACGAGCGGACGGCCTGAGTTCTCAACTGCGTAGCCGTCCGCCGTCAACCGGAACTGCGGTTCCGGTCACGAACCCCGCCCGGTCGCTCGCGAGAAATGCGACAACGTCACCTAATTCCTGTGGATCGCCGATCCGGTCGAGTGGCACGTCCTCTGCCCAGTCGGTACGTCCGGCGTCATAGCTCTCGTACTCGCCCCGCTCAATCGCCTGTTCGATCAGCGATTCGATCCGTCCGGTCTCGAAGGGCCCGGGAAGTACGGCATTCGCCCGCACATCTGGGGCGAACTCGCGGGCAACCGTCTTGATCGATCCGATAACGGCCCGCCGGACGGCGTTCGAGAGCACGAGCCCGTCGATAGGTTCGCGGACGGTCGTTGAGGTGATTGCCGTGATTGTCCCGGCATCGCTGGCCTCAAGATGTGGTGCAGCCGTCGTCACCGTCTGGACGTGACTCAACACCAGCAACTCGTAGGCAGCCTGCCAGTCCGTCCGATCCATCGCAAGAAACGCCCCACTTGGCACGCCGCCGGCCGAGGTCACGACATGGTCGATCCCATCGAAGCGTTCGGCGGTGGCAGCAATGAACGCATCGAGGGCCTCCGGGTCGGTGATATCCGTCTGTGTTGCGAGCACGCTATTGCCCGCTGCCTCCGCTTCGAGTGTATCGCGTGCTGCGTCGACGCTATCGGCGGTGCTCCCACAGACCGCGACGTTTGCGCCGGCCCGCGCGAAGGCGCGAGCACTGGCCAGTCCCAGTCCGCGCGTGCTTGCGGTCAACAGTACCGTGTCACCAGTCAGCCCGAGGTCCATATGCGGGCATGCGGACGATGCGGCCTATAGTCACCGATCGTCTCAACGCGCGTCATGAACAACTGCCCCATCTACGACGGTCATCGCAACGTCGATGTCTTCGATGGACGATCGCTCCCACGGCGACGCCTCAAGCGCAACGAGATCCGCCCGCTTGCCGGACTCGATTGTTCCGAGGCGATCCTCATCGAAGCCGGCGTATGCACTCCCGTGAGTGTACGCCCGGAGTGCCGTACCGACGGGTAGCGCCTGTGCCGTCGTTGGGGCTGTCACCACCTGTTCGATCCCGTACAGTGGATCCAGTGGCATGCCGTCGCTTCCGAACGCCAGCGGCACGCCGGCGGCATCCAGCTGTCCGATCCGGTCGGCCTGCGTGGCGCGTTCGGACCCTAGTGCCTGTGCATAGAGCCCGTCTGCTCCCGCCCACCGCAGGAAATTCGGCTGAACGGACGCGATTACTCCGGCGGTCGCCATACGCTCAATCGCCTCGTCAGTGGCGAATTCAGCGTGTTCGATCCGGTGTCGTTCTCCCTCAGCCGCAGCGAGCGTGTCGACGATTTCTGTTACAGCGGCATCGCCGATCGCGTGTACAGCGACCTGAAAGCCGGCATCGACTGCCGCGTTGACGCGTGTCTCGACGGCTGCGGGATCGTGTACCCACTCGCCACGATGTGTTGTGTCGGCGTACGGTTCCTCAAATCGGGCCGTCCGAGCCCCGACCGATCCGTCGGCCAGCAGCTTGATCGCTCCGACGGTGACCCGATCGCTCCCGTAGTTTGTCCGGACTCCGACCTCGCGTAGGGCCTCAAGAAAGTCGACCCAGTAATCCAGTCGCACTCGGATTGGCAGATCGCCCGCCTGCGCCCGCTCGCGATAGACGCGGGCGACCGTGGCTGAACGCGTCTTCTCGTGGACCCCTGTGATCCCCCGTGCGACGGCGTAATCGATGGCCGTCTTGAGTATGGCGGCTGTTCCAGATTCACCAGGCGCCACCGCCTCGCGAATTATTCCAACCGCATCCTCAACGACCGCCCCTGGTGGCGTCTCCGGCGGTTCGACGTACTGCTCGGATGCATGCTCGCGACAGTATGCCAGTGCCGTCCGGTTGCACACGGCGCGGTGTTGATCGACCCGAATTGCGGCAACCGGCTGATCCCGGTCAATCGCGTCGAGATCCGCCTGTGTGAGTGTACCGTCGGACCACCCGCTGTCGTCGTATCCAACGCCAAGGATCCAGTCATCCTCGGTGGTGTCGGCGTATGCGGCCAGTTGATCGAGGGCGGCTGTGCGTGACTCGGCCGATGTCAGGTCAGCGTTCGTGAGTCGTTCGCCGGTGTGACGCAGGTGCGTGTGCGCATCGATAAATCCCGGGAGTACCACCCGATCGTCGAGATCGATCACCCGGGTGTCGATGCCGTCGAGAAACCGAAGATCGTACGCCGAGCCGATCCGTACGATCCGCCCGTCGCGCACCGCGACTGCCTCCGCATCCGGAGTCTCGGCCGTTGCAAGCGACGCCGATGTCAGTGTGTGGACGCGTGCGTTCGTGAGGATGAGGTCCGCCGCCGCGGTCATAGTCGGTGTGGTGGGTGCGAGGCCAAAACGCTTCGCGATACCGGCTTGTCACACCCCGAAACGACAACGCTCAAGCGCACACCGCCGCATCTTCTGCTTATGGGTGACGTCGCCGATCTTGTCGACCGGGTCCGTGCTGGAGAGCTCCGGCTCCACGAACTTGCGGAACACGTCGATCACGACACGGCAACGGCCGTTCGTCGCCGCGTGATTGCGGCCGAAACCGGGGCCGATCTCTCGACGATTGGCGAGTATGGCTTTAACGCGGACGCGGCCGAGGCCAACATCGAAAACGCGCTCGGTGCGACCCAGCTCCCGCTTGGTGTCGCTGGACCGTTGCCCGTTAACGGCGGCGCGGCCACCGGAGAGTACTATCTTCCGCTGGCAACCACCGAAGGGGCGCTGGTCGCCTCGGTCAACCGTGGGTGTAGCGCGCTCCGCACCGCGGGTGGAGTCGATGCCCGGGTGATTGACGCCGGCATGACCCGTGCCCCTGTGTTTCGGGTGGAGGGTGTCGTCGAGGCACAACAGGTCGTTGACTGGGTCGATGACAATCTCGAAGCACTGCGCGAGGCGGCCGAGTCGACAACCAACCATGGGGAACTGCTTGAGGTTGATCCGTATGTCGTCGGTGATTCCGTATACCTCCGGTTCGTCTACGACACCAAGGATGCGATGGGGATGAATATGGCCACTATCGCCACTGCGGCCGCCTGTGATGTCGTTGAGGCTGAAACCCCAGCATCACTCGTCGCCGTCTCCGGCAATCTCTGTTCGGATAAGAAGCCGGCAGCGATCAACGCGATTGAGGGGCGAGGTCGCACCGTTGCGGCCGATGTCCTACTCCCGACGGAGCTTGTCACTGAGACCTTCGAGACGACACCAGCGGCGATGGTCGAGGCCAACACCCGCAAGAACCTCATCGGGTCAGCAAAGGCCGGCTCACTCGGATTTAATGCACATGCCGCAAACGTCGTCGCGGCGATGTATCTCGCAACCGGCCAAGACGAGGCCCAGGTCGTCGAAGGGGCCAACGCCATCACGAGCCTTGAGCGCCGCGATGAGGGACTCTACGCGAGTGTCACGCTCGCGAGTCTCGAAGTTGGAACCGTTGGTGGGGGCACTGGACTCCCAACCCAGCAAGAGGCACTCGATATCCTCGGCCTGTCCGGTGGGGGGTCACCGCCAGGAACCAACGCCGACGCGCTTGCGGAGGTCATCGCCAGTGCGGCCCTCGCCGGCGAACTCTCGTTGCTCGCAGCGCTGGCCTCCCGACACCTCTCTGGAGCACACGAGGATCTCGGCCGATGACACGGAGCAAGCGGAAACCCACCCTTCGGGGGCGAGAGGAGATCAACTCATAGGAGCCGGTAGTGTCCGTCCTGGCACAGCACCTCAC
>CAZFMU010000158.1:0-4339 GCA_964520165.1 uncultured Salinarchaeum sp.
TGTCTTCTCACGGCGCTGACAGACAAGCGTGCTGCCCCGTTGTCGCCTGCCTCGGCCACACTTTTGTTCGCAGCCGTGCTTGGACTGACAATGGACGTTGACCTGACCCCCGACCTATCGGGACGGACGGCGCTTGTGACCGGGTCGGCGGTACGCGTTGGCCGAGCCGTACTGCTTGGACTGGCGGCCGCCGGTGCAGACGTGGCCGTGCACCACCGCAGTGATCCCACGGCGGCAGCCGAGACGGCGAGTGAGGCGGCCGCGCACGATGTCGAGACAACCGTCCTCAAGGGCGATGTCACCGACCCCACAGCCGTCGACACGTTGTTCGAAACGTGCGAAGACACCCTCGGCACGGTGGATATCCTCATCAACGCCGTCGGACCGCTACCACAGGCCGACTGGGACGACCTCTCGCCGACAGAGTGGCAGGAGACGGTTGCAGCAAACCTGTACAGCACGTACCTCTGTACTCGGCGGGCGCTCCCGGCGATGCGCGATCAGGGATGGGGTCGGGTGGTGAACTTCGGCGTGGCGGATGCCCGTGACGATCACGCGCTGCCGCGGAATCTGCCGTATTTCATCGCGAAGAAGGGCGTGCTCACGTTCACGCGGAGTGTCGCCTACGACACCCAGGACGACGGGATCACTGTCAATGCCGTCTCACCGTACGCTGTTGAGAACACGGTCACCGATCCTGCGGCATTTCCCCGGGGACGGCCAGCCAGTTTCGCGGATGTACTCGCCCCGATCCTCTTTTTTTGCAGTGACGCCGCGGCATACCTGTCCGGACAGAACATCGCGGTCGACGGTGGCCGACTCCACGAGGCGTGACCACGGGGCTCGGGCAGACGGTCGGCGATCGTATGCATCAGATCGCCAGCCGCAACGTCTGTATGGCTGGCGACGTATGCTCACATCATGGCCTTGTCGATCACCTCGCCGAGTGATATCGACCCACCGGCTGCCTTCGCGATCCAGGCGGCCACCGACACGGAGATCGTCGGCGCAATCACGGTGCTTTCCGTTGGGGCGGACACGGCCTACGGAATCGACTGTGAGACCGGCGATCGAATTCGTGTCCCGATCGATACGTACATCGAGGCCGACCGACTCCAGCCAATCGACACGGACGATTGTGCGCCGTAAGCCGATGGCTCCCGAGAGTCCAAAACGGTGATACGCCGCCGCCGGCTGGGATAAGTAGTGACGAGGGAGTCTGACCCACCGAGCGACGAGTCGACGGCCAACGGCCTCACCTCCGGGTCGCTGGTGGGCCCGCTTTTCCGGCTGGCCTGGCCGATCGTCGTCATCCAGTTGCTCCAGGTCACCTACAATATCGCCGACACGCTGTATCTCGGGCGGCTCTCGGCTGATGCTGTCGGGGCGGTGAGTCTTGCGTTCCCGTTGATCTTTCTTGTGATCGCCATCGCCGGCGGATTCACCACCGCCGGGGCGATTCTGGTCGCCCAGTACACCGGCGCCGAGGGCGATCAAAGCGCCGGCCGGGTGGCCGGACAGACGCTGTTGCTCGTGGCGGTTCTCTCGAGTGTGCTTGCCGTTGTCGGCTACCGCTTCACCCGTCCGGCGCTTGCGTTGTTGCCGAGTGACCCGGCGACGGCGGCGGCGGTCATCCCGCTGGCGGCCGACTATCTTGAGCTTATCTTCCTGGGAATGCCCTTCCTGTTCGGCTTTTTCGTGTTCTCGGCGCTGATGCGCGGCTACGGCGACACCCGGACGCCGATGGCGGTCATGGTGGTCTCGGTCGCGTTGAACGTCCTGCTCGATCCGGTGTTCATCTTCGGCTTTCAGGGCAATCCGGTCTTTGCCTGGCTCGGACTCAAGGGGCTCGAAACGGCCGCCTACGCGGCGACCGGCTTTACCGGGTTGGGCATTGAGGGCGCCGCGGTCGCGACCGTCATCGCCCGCGGTGCGGGAAGTGTGATCGGCATCGCGGTGCTCTTTGGAACGGACGCCGGGCCGTCGGTCGGTCTCGGGGATCTCCGGCCCGACCGGTCGCTCATCACGGATGTGCTGCGACTGGGGACGCCGACGATGGTCGAGCAGTCGACCTCAGCGCTGGCGATGATCACCCTCACCGCGATGATCGTGACGTTCTCGCCGCCGATCGTGGCGGCCTACGGCCTGGGCAATCGCATTATCTCACTGGTGTTTCTTCCGGCGATGGGCCTTGGCCGGGCGATCGACACGATGGTCGGACAGAACCTGGGGGCCAGTCAGCCCGATCGGGCGACACGGGCGGTCTATCTCGCGGCGGGCACCGGCGCGGGCATCATGCTCGCGGTCGCGGCGGTCATGGCGACGGCCGCCCAGCCCATCGTCGGGGCGTTCCTGGGTGACGTGCCGACGGCAGCGACGACGATCGCCTACGGGGTTGAGTACCTCCGGATCCGGAGCGTCGAGTTCGCGTTCATCGGCGTCGCCCAGGTGCTGTTAGGGGCCTTCCGCGGGGCGGGCAACACGACGACGGCGATGGTGCTCTCGATCATCACCCTCTGGGTCGGCCGGGTCGGCACGGTCTCACTACTCGTGTTCGTCCTCGGATGGGGCCCGACGGGCATCTGGGTGGGGATGGCCGTCGGCAACGTGCTCGGGGCACTCGTCGGGGCGGCGTGGTTCCTCCGAGGCACGTGGAAGGAGGCCTACATCGACACGGCCGAGACAGACGATCGGGTCGTCCCGGAGTGAGAATGCGCGTCGATCAGGCGGTGTAGCCCTGCTGGGCGAGGGCGTCTTCCATCGCCGCGAGCAGGTACTCGACGTTCTTGCGGCGGGCGGAGTGGCCCATGCAGCCGATACGCCAGATCTCGCCGTCGAGGTCGCCCAGTCCGGAGGCGATCTCGATATTGTACTCCTCAAGGAGATACTCGATGACAGCGGTATCATCAACGCCGTCGGGGACCTCCACGGCGTTCAGCGAGGGCAGCCAGTGCTCCTCGGCGGCGTTGTACTCAATCCCGAGTGCCTCAAGACCGGCCTTGAGCTCGCCGGCGACAGCGCGGTGGCGCTCCCAGCGGTCCTCGATGCCCTCCTCGGCGACCATCCGGAGAGCCTCCCGGATCGAGTAGACGTTGGTGATGGGCGCGGTGTGGTGGTACGCGCGCTCCTCGCCCCAGTAGTCCTCGAGCAAGGAGAGATCGAGATACCACGATCGGGGCGACTCCTCCCGGCTGAGGACCTTCTCGATGGCACGCTCGTTGATGGTGAAGGGGCTGGCTCCCGGCGGGAGCGAGAGGCACTTCTGGCCGGCGGAGTAGGCGACGTCGACGCCCCACTCATCGACGGTGACGGGCACACCCCCGAGGGAGGTGACGGTATCGGCGATGGTGTAGGCGCCGTGGTCGCGGGCGATGTCCGCGAGTTCGCTCATGTGCGGCTGGCGGATACCGGTCGTCGTGTCGGCGTGACAGATGCCGTAGACGTCGATGTCGTGGTCGTAGAAGGCCTCGGTGACGTCCGCTGGATCGACCGGCTCGTTGGCGGGCGTCGGCAGGGAGACGACCTCGCCACCGGCGCGGCGGGCCATCTGGGCCATCCGGTCACCCCAGTAGCCCTTGGTCCGCAACAGGACCGTGTCGCCGGGCTCGACGAGGTTGGCAATGGCCGTCTCCATCGCCGCCGATCCCGTCCCGGAGACCGGCAGCGTCCACTTGTTGTCGGTCCGGAAAGTGTACCGGAGCAGCTCCTGCACCTCGTCCATGATCTCGACGAACGACGGATCAAGGTGTCCGAGCAACGGCGTGCTCATCGCCCGCAGTACGCGCGGGTGAACGTTACTCGGCCCCGGACCCATCAGGGTCCGGTCCGGCGGTGTCAGCTCGCCGACATTTGGAGGTGTCTCCATACAGGGTCATCACCGCCCCCTCTAAAAAGCCCGCCGAAAGGACCCAAAATTGAATCCTTCCCCCGGCGTAGGGCCGGGGTGATGCCCACCAACGACTCCTCCGGATCGCGTCGCACGGCACTGCTGGATACGATGGGCGGACTCGTCGGCCGGCTCACCGGGCGACTCGGCGCCACCGCTGGCGGATTGCAAGGGGCGGTTGTCCCGGCGGCACAGCACTACGGCCGGCTGGCGCTCAGACGCCTCGATGCGGAGCTGGCCAACAGCGACATCCAGGTTGAGTTTCCGACGAGCCGGCTCCGGATCACCGGCGGCCCCGACGGCGTGCGCTCGATCGAGGCGGCCGTTGAGCGGGCCGTCGATGATGCTGACGTGCACGTCGATTACGACCGTGAGGGCGGGATCGATATCCACATCGGTGGTGATGGGGAGTCCTGAGGCGTGGATGTGTGGCGTTTTGGTGTGACTGTGGTT
>CAZFMU010000159.1:0-4315 GCA_964520165.1 uncultured Salinarchaeum sp.
CTCGATACGACCGATCCCGACGCCGTTCGATCGTACGCGGAGTCGATCGACGCGACGCTGGCGGTGGTCGGGCCGGAGACGCCTCTGGAGGCGGGGGTCGTCGACGCGCTCGATGAGGCGGGGATCTACGCCTTCGGCCCACCGGAAGCAGCCGCCCGGATCGAGACGGACAAGGCCTTTCAGCGGGAGTTCATGGCCGAACACGACATCCCGGGCCGGCCGGCGTTCGCCGTCTTCGAGGATGTCGATGACGCCTGCGCGTACATCGACGACACCGAGGGGGACCTCGCGATCAAACCGACGGGACTGACCGGGGGAAAGGGCGTCCGCGTGACGGGCGATCAGATCAGCAAGGCCGAGGCCAAGTCCTACATCCGTGAGAGCGACTACGACCGGTTCGTCCTTGAGGAGCGGCTGGTCGGCGAGGAGTTCACCGTTCAGGCGTTCGTGGCGAACGGCGAGGTGCGCGTTACGCCGGCGGTCCAGGACCACAAGCGCGCCTATGAGGGCGACGAAGGGCCGAACACCGGCGGCATGGGCTCGTACAGTGCGGCCGAGTATACCCTGCCGTTCATGACCGAGGCGGAGTACGAGGCTGCCGTCGAGATTCTTGAGGCGACCGTTGAGCACCTCCCGTCGTATCGGGGGATTCTCTATGGACAGTTCATGTTGACCGCCGACGGTCCGAAGGTCGTCGAGTTCAACGCCCGCTTTGGCGACCCCGAGGCGATGAACACGCTGCCGGTGCTCGAAACGGATTTCCTCGACGTGTTGGTGGCCGCCCGCGAGGGGGAGTCACTCCCCGAGCTCACCTTCAGCGAGCAGGCCACCGTCTGTCGGTACGCGGTGCCTGATGGGTACCCGACAGAGCCACAGGCCGGCGCCGCAGTAACGATCGACGACGAGGCCGCCGCCCCGGCAGCGTTGTTCTATGCGAGTGTCGACGCGCGCGAGGATGGCATCTATACCACGACCTCCCGGTCGTTCGCGGTCGTCGGACGGGCGCCGACGATCACCGAGGCCGAGACCATTGTCTCTGAGGCCTTTGAGCGGACCGGCACCGACGGGCTCCGCGTGCGCTCGGACATCGGCACGGAAGCGCTTGTGCAGTCACGGATTGATCACATGAGAACGCTCCGCGAGGAGTGATCGCCGGCAGTTAGGATCATGTACTCCCGGACGCAAGCGTCCGGTGTGAGCGAGGAGTCTCGTCACGAGCGCCTCGAACGACACGCGACACCTGGCCGGCGGAACGCGCTATGGCACTGGCCAGCGAGCCGGTCACCGCTCCGGGTGGTCGTGCAGTATCTCGTCATCGTGCTCTGTCGGATTCTCCCGAGTCTACGCGCGAAGAACTGGCTGTATCGCCAGCTCGGGATGACGGTCGGCTCGGGCGCCGCCTGGGGGCTTGAGGCGACGCCAGACGTGTTCTGGCCGGAACGGATCACCGTCGGCGCCGACGCCATCATCGGGTACGACGCCACGATTCTCTGTCATGAGTATCTTCAACACGAGTATCGAGTCGGCGAGACGATCATCGGCGAACGCGCAACAGTCGGGGCCGGAGCCATCGTACTCCCAGGGGTAGAGATCGGCGACGGTGCGACCGTCGCCGCGAACTCGCTGGTCGTTGCCGATGTCCCGCCAGGGACGACGGTCGCCGGCGTACCGGCAACACCGACAGAGGGGCGCGTCGGCGAGGCATGAGCGGCGAGGAAAGCGATAAGCCGTCGGTCGACACACGGGAGAGCATGGACGAAGTCGTCGGGTCGGATCGGCGGCTGCCGACACGCGAGCGACTCCCGCGGTGGGCGACCCCGGTACCTGCGGTTATCGAACGGATCGGCTACCGGTTCGTGTGGGTGGTTGTGGCGATCAATCTGCTCGGAACCGCCTTTGGCTTCTGGTACTACCGGTACCAACTCGCGGCGACACCGGTAGTCATGTGGCCGCTGATACCGGATAGTCCGACGGCGACACTTCTGATCGCCGCCGCTCTCGCCGCGTGGGCGATCGGTCACCATAGCGAGTACCTGGCGGTGCTGGCGTTTTTCGGGAACTTCATTTTCGGCGTGTGGACACCCTGGGTGTTGCTTGTCGGCTGGGAGGCCTCAATCGCACAGGCCGGGCTCGCGTTGCACCTCTTTCTATTCGTGAGTCACCTCGGGATGGTCGTCCAGGCGATGGTGCTCCACCGGATCGCGGCGTTTAGGCTGCGGGCCATCGCCGTCGCAGCCGCAGTGTATGCCGGGAATCTCCTCGTTGATTACTTCCTGCCGATCGTCGGGCCGACCGATCCGAGCGGGCTGTTTCCGATTCGACCACACTATACCTGGCTCCCGGTCGCCGGCGACACAGTTGTTGGTGGGGGCGCAACGGCATATCAACTGGCGGCGGCCGGCGCCGTCGGCGCACTCGTCGGCGCGCTCATGCTTGCCGCCGGCACGCGGATCGTGCGATTGCGACGGGGGCACTCGTCGCCGACCCGAAACGCAAAGCGCGAGGCGTGCGAGTGATCCACCGTGTGTACGATCGTCCTCGCGTGGAAGGCTTTCGACAATGCCCCCGTGTGTCTCGCGATGAATCGCGACGAGGCACCCGATCGCACCTACCGACCGCCGTCGGCGTGGGATCGACCGATCCCGATTGTCGCACCGCGGGACATCGACGCTGGTGGGACCTGGCTCGGCTACAACGCCGCCGGAGTGACAGTCGCCGTGACCAACCGCTGGCAGACCGCGCCCGACGGCGACCGATCACGCGGACAGTTGGTCCTTGACGCGCTCGCGGAGCGTTCGGCAGAAGCAGCCGTCGAACGGATCCAGGCGGCGACAGCACATACCGCCTATGCGCCGTTTCATCTCGTCTGTGCGGATCGCGATCACGCAGCGGTAGTCATCCACGAGGGGCCGACCGGAGGGACTCGGACCCGCTCGCTCACGCCGGGCATACATGTCATCGTTAACGTCGGGACCGCCGACCGGTGGATTGAGCCGACCGACCGACCGGCACAGGGGCGCCAACAGGCCCGACAGGCCCAGCGGTTGACCGATGTTCTCACGCCGAGTCTTGAGGAGACCGCCGCGGAGTGGCTCAGACGCGCAGGCGATTGTCTGAGCGATCACGAATACGGCCGGTGTCTCCACGGGGCGGAGATCGCAACGCGATCGTCCTCACTGCTCCGCGTTGGGGGCATGAGCCGGTGGCGGTTCGCAGCCGGGCCGCCGTGTCGCACGCCGTATGCGACCGTCGCGGAAACGGTTGGCTGACCGTGGATCAGTACTCCTCGGGATCGAGTTCGAGGACCAGATCCCCGTGTTTGAACGCGCGGACGAGGCCGTCGCTCTCTGAGAGGACGATGGCGGTCGCCTCGGTGTCCTGGGTGATGGCTCCGGCGGCCATGTGCCGGGCACCGAGTCCCTTCGGAATATCGACATCCTCGGCGGCCGGTTCGAGATAGCGATATGCGGAGACAATCTTTCCGGCATCGCTGACGACAAAGGCACCGTCGAGTCGCGAGAACTCCTTGAGCATGACCGTCACGATAGGGTCTCCGACGTGAACGTGGCTCTTCTCGAAGGGGTTGTACGAGAGCGGGCGGGACTTGTTCATGACCTGTCCGGAGTCACCAACGACAAACAGGGCCCCAACAGGCTCGCCTTTCTGCCCCTTCTTGCCGAGTTCGATGGCCAGTTCAAGGACATCGCGGATGACCCCCGGCTCGGCACGCGAGTTCGAGAAGAGGTCGTAGATACCAGAGCGGTCGCTTTCGGTGGCCCGGACTCGGGTGACGGTATCGAGGTCGTCACCGAACATCGAGACGACACACAGGAGTTCGTCGCCCTCGGAGACCAGGCCGTCCCGAAGGGCGGCATCGACACCGAACTGGATCTGATCAACGGTATCGGTGAACGCGAGCGGGAGCTCGACGAACGTGTCGGCCGCAACGTCGTTTTCGACCGCCACGACGATCACCGGGGACGCCGCCGCCGCAAACCGTTCGTAGTAGGACGCCGGCGGGGAGAACAGAAGGATGCCGTCGATATCTGCGGACAGATCGGCAAACAACTCGGTCACGGTCGCGTCCGGCATTGTACGAATCGTCCGAACGGGATAGCATAAAACCTGTTGGCCGATTTGGGCTGCAAGAGGCTCAGTGAGGGCGTGAGGGCGGTCTAAAAAGTGCCAACACTCAGTCATATTTTTAAGCGGGAGAGAATCGCGCGACACCCCCAACCCATTTGAGGCCCCCCTGGGGTCGATCAGACCCGCGATTTTGGCAGCAGCGATTCGAAAGGCTGTGCATCAAGCCACT
>CAZFMU010000160.1:0-4308 GCA_964520165.1 uncultured Salinarchaeum sp.
TAGTTCTGAATAGCCTATCTCAAAATAGGCTAATTTGAAATTGGCTATTTGCAGATTCCTACTCGGCAACCCACTCACACAAATACACGGTCGCTCATGTAGCAGTCGGTCCCTGCGGACGATCGGGGGACACGTCTCTTGCGTACCGAACTGTCTCCTCTAAGCAGAACAGGAGATTCGTTTCTACAGGCGGGACAGGCCGAGTGCCTCGGGGCTTGACCCCGGAGCAGTTCACAGGTGAGCGATAGAGTAATGATACTTGGTGGAGATTCCGCACATCAGACGCTACCGAGCGCACCGGAGGCCGCGTCCAGTCACGCCACAACCGCTACGCGACGAGGTGGATCGTCGTCTGCCGACCGCCCGTCGGCCTACATGTAGCCGAGATCGCGCAGCCGCTCCATCAGGTCCTCCTTGTCCTGGGCGCGGCCGGCGCGCTCGGTGGTGTTCTCGATGTCCTGCATCCAGGCGGGCTCCTCGGCGGACTTATCCGTGGAGACCTCGCTGCCGAGCGACCGAAAGCCCTCCCAGTACTTCGGCGAGATCGGCAGGTCGTCGGGGGAGAGCCCCTCGGGGAGATCGTCCGTGCTCTTGGGGACGTGACCGGCGGGATAGCCCTCGACGGTCTCGGGGACGACGTACTCGAAGAAGGCATCCCAGACGTCCCGCTCGGTGAACTGCAGGATGGGGTGGATCCGGTCGTGCGGCGGGTACGTATCGGGATCGTGACGCGGCGAGAAGAAGGTCTCATCGGCGCGGGCCTCCTGTTCGTCCCAGCGCACCCCCGAGATCACGCCGTCGACATCGTGCTCCCGGAGCGCGTCGTTCAGCGCGACGGTCTTCAGCAGGTGGTTGCCGACGTACGTATCCAACAGGAACGGGAAGGTCTCCTCCTCGTACTCAAGCAGGTCCCGCACGTGGTGCTGGTTGTGCTCGTTAAGCGCGTCAACGGGGATGTCATCGCCCGGCGCAAGGTCGTTGGCCTCGACGTACGCGCCGACATCCTCGTTGCGGGCGTAGATGACCTCAAGCTCAAAGGCCGCCCCCCAGCGCTCGACGAAGTCATGGATGGCCTCGAAGTGCTGGTAATGATCAATGAAGATCGCCGGCGGCACCTCGACGCCGAGGTCCCGAGCGACCTCCTGGACGACATACAGCGTGAGCGTCGAGTCCTTCCCGCCGGTCCACATGATCGCCGGGCTGTCGTACTCGGTGAGCGCCTCCTCGGTGACGGCAATTGCCTGCTCAAGTTTGTCCTGCAGACTCGGGTAGTCCGCGGGGGTCTCGCCCGCGCCGGCCTCATAATCGACCTCGACGGCCGGAGGTGCTTCTTCGGACATGATGTCGGAGCGTCGGCGCCGCCGCTGAAAGGTGTTGTGACCTCCGCCGGGCCAAGGGGGTTAATTTCTTGAGTCTGGGTCCCCTACAGCAACACAGCACAAACGGCGACTCACCGCCGCGGCGGTGAGGGTTCGGTCGCCGGAGTCTTCACCATGTCATCGGAAACCTGCGTCTACCGACTGCATTCGACACTTGAACTGCCCCTTGAAGACGTTCGGACGCTCATCGGGTCGATGTCCTTCCCCGATGGAATCGAGGACGTCGAGATCACCCGTCGGAACAACACACTCATTCTCAGCGCCGTCGCCGCGGACGAGTCGATCAGCAAGTACACCCCGACCGCCCAACTCAAGGCCTCGATCAGCGAGAACCGCGTCTACGAGGAGGATCCCGAGGAGGTCCGCCGCCAGCACGGCCCCCGCTGGGAGGACGACGACGAGATCGAGATCGAGTCCGAACTCGTCGAGTACGCCGGCTTCAAGGGCGATCGCGAGACCGTCCTCCAGAACACCACCCTCCAGTATGAGATGTTCGAGGTCCTCCTGCGCATCGCCGAAAACGCCGAGCAGGGCACCCTGACGGCCATCACCGCCAACGAGGGCGAGCTTGAGTCCTGGCGGATCGTCGATGGCGAGCCCCGGTCGTGTTCGGTCGAGGTTGTCGAGGGCCCGGGCAACGACGAACCCGCCCAAAACGGCGTCAACTGGCGCGATAACAAGTTCATCTCCGACTGATGGAGACCTACCGGTGTGTCTGTGGAGCGACCATCCGCTACCGCCAGGACATGCGCCTCGAACGCGGCGCCGACGGGCGCACCTGGAAGTGTGCGGACTGTCTGACGCCGCTGCCGGGCGTCGTCGCCGAGCGGATTGGGCACCAACACCCCCAGTGAGCGATTCGCCAGACGGCGCCTCGATGTGATGAGACAGATTGGAGCAAACGCCACGGTGACCGACACGTTTTAATTTACGTGACAACACCCATCCTCTGGGCGCGCGGGGTCGCTGTCTTCCCCCCCAAATGGACGTTGCCTCCGCGCGCCCGGTTTTTGTTCGGGGCGAGGCCAAGTGGAATCCAATAGCTTATGCCGTGGCTGCTATCACAGACGGGTAGATGGGGGGCCCATCCGACGAACTCCGGTTTCTCGCCGACTCCGACAACCGCTTAGCGCTGCTCACGCGGTTGACCGACGTAGACACGCTTGATCGCTACGCCCTTGAGGACGAACTGGAGGCCTCCCGACGCACCATCGTCCGCACGCTGAATGCCTTCGATCGCCGGGGGTATCTCCGGACGGCCGACACCGCCGACGCGTACCACCCGACGGGCTACGGCGTCTACCTCAGCCAGCTCTTTGCGGAGTTCGAGACGGAGCTGGCGACCGCCATCCGCCTGCGGCCGTTTCTCGAACAGATCGACGCCGCCGAGCTCGGGGTCGATCCACGACGCCTCCAGGACGCCGAGCTCACGGTCGCCTCCGAGGTCTGCCCGTACGCCGCCTTCGATCGCTTTCTAGAGATCCGCACCGAGGCCGAGTCCGTCCGCTTTCTCGCCCCGAAAATCGAGCGCCGGAGCCTCAACCAGGTCGTCCGGCGTATCGAGGAGGAGCCGGCCTTCGAGGCCGAGATCATCATCACCGAGCCGGTCCAATCGAGCATGCAGGCCCACCGGGGCTTTGAGGAGGCCTTCGAGACGATGCTGGCCGCCGAGCCCGTCAGCGTGTACCGGTACACCGACTCGATCCCGTGTATGCTGGCCGACCTCGACGACCGCGTCGCCATCGGGGTCTCCCGGAATGAGCAGCCCTACGCGCTCGTCGAGTCCGAGGATGCCGCCGTCCGCGAGTGGGTGTGCGACCAGCTCGATGCCTACCGCGACGACGCAGAACCGATCACCGCCTGAGCGCACGGCGTGTCGAAACGACAGCGGGTGTGAAACCGGCGACGGATATCGTTATGGAGGTCCCACCGGATAATCCCGATGGGAACGCATCGACACCACAACGACAGGCTGGAATCCGGTCCCGTATCGAGCCATCCCGATCACCGCGCGAGGTCCCCCGCGTGTCCGATTCGGGGTGGCCCGGTACCGGTGTCGTGTTCCCGCGACCGAGCCGGCACACGCCGGATCGCCGCGTCTTCTCAGTCGTCAGCGTGAACCGCCGGATCGATGTCGTCCTCGATGCTGGGTGGGTAGACGCCCATTTCGAGTTTTAGATCCGACTGCGGCCGGGCGATGCACGTCAGGGCGTACTCGTCACGCTGGTCCTCCGGCAACGCGTGGGCGGCCGGCTGGGCCACCTCGCCCTCAAGAATCTGTGCGGTACACGCCAGGCACATCCCAACCCGACAGGAGTACTCCTGGTTGATCCCCTCCTCGAGACTCCGCGAGAGGATGGTGTCCTTATCGGAGACCGTGATCGTCTCGCCCTTGCCGACGAACTCGACGGTGTACTCGGTCATGGCCACCGATAGAACGACCGGCAGCAAAACTCTTCATCTTTGAGCGAGCGGACCCACCGCCACGGGAGTATATGTGCCCACGGACCATAGCGCGTGATATGTCCGATCAGGTACTCGTTGCCATCGACGACTCCGATCCGGCCCGCCGCGCCCTTGAGTACGCCTACGAGCAGTTTCCCGACGACGATATCACCGTGTTGACCGTCGTGACCGATCTTGAGGCCGCTGCCGTTCCCGATGAGTCGCTATCGTTTGCCCGTGAGGACGTTCTCAAGTCGCTTCGCGAACAGGCCGAAGAGCGCCTCGACCGGGCCGAACAGCGCGCCGCGAACCACGACATCGACATCACCCGGGTGATCGAGACGGGCGACCCCGCCGCCGCGATCCTTGAGTACACCGAGGCGCATAGTCCCGATCACATCGTCATCGGCACGCACGGCCGGTCGGGCATCTCCCGGATGTTCCTCGGAAGCGTCGCCGAACGGATCATCCGACGCGCGCCGGC
>CAZFMU010000161.1:0-4304 GCA_964520165.1 uncultured Salinarchaeum sp.
GACGGCTCCTTCACACGGAGCAGGCCGACGGTTCGAATCCGTCCCAACCCATTCGGTTTCTTGATGAGGCTGCAGGAGCTAATCCGAACGCCATCTGGTGATTTCACCTAAATTCGGTTATTTAATCCAACCGCTTACCGATTGATACTGTCTGATCCAACTCCCGTAATGCGGTTATGAATAAGTATGTACTATATCATTATTAATCTATGCCCGAAAGTGACTAATAATGACATTCCAAATAACTTGAGTCTAAAAGTTATAAAGTCGATTTTATACTGGTCTTACTGTATGATCCTCTCCTCATGCTTGGCTCTTGCCTAATCTGGTGAAACAATCATAGAGTACCTGATATTGGTACTGAGTGGCGCGCAAGATAGGCTTTCACTCAATCACAACAGTGTGATTTACTCGTAGAAATAGGGTACAGGAGAGGGGTTCGGTTCGAGGACTAACTGGACTCAACTATAGAGTTCGTACTGAACATCAACCTCTACTCTATCATTATCGAAGTTTGTCGGTGGTGCCGCCCTTCCTTGATTGGTATTGTCAATTATCAAGTAGTACGTGCGGTCAGTCCCAATATCCATCTCATTGCTTGCGTATAGGGTATCAAGCTCACTGCCTTCCGGATAGTATTCCCAGTCAGTCTCATCTTCGAAGTATTGGAAATTCGTTTCATCTGTGAGAATCACATCTATTCGTAGATCGCCCTGTACTTCGGCTTCATAGGAGAGAGTTGCTGGCTGTGACGGGGAAAACTGTAGATATTGGTAATAGTCCTCGTTTAAATCATATGACTCCCTGCCGCTTGAGAGCAATACACTCCGCGTGCTATCATTCGGGAAGTCATCTTCATCATCTGGCACGCCGTCCCCATCAGAGTCTTGTGGTTCATCACCTCCGTCAAAATCACCATCTTGTGGTCCATCACCTCCATCAAAATCACCACCTCCTCCACTACTATCTCCTCTATCTCCGGTACATCCAGCAATTCCTGCAACGATGATAGCAGATGCCCCTTTTATAAAGGTTCGTCGTCCCTGCTCATCTTTTTGTACCATAAGAAGACAGTCATACACATTTCACTTCAACTTAACGGACGTGGGCAGTGCTGACTATATCCTCTAAGTCTTACACTGGTTCATCTACCAATACGTGGGGAGTTACCGCTGTTTCGCTGTGTTCGGTAAGAGCCTCGATTCTTTGATCTTTCCATCGGCAGATTCTAAACCCTCATAGCAGAAGCTAACGAGTATTCTTGTACTCTAAATAATAACTGGGGGATCATCCCCCGTGTGAGACCTTTAGGACGGGGGATGTGCCTTAATTCGAAGCGATCCGGTGAGTTTTTCACCTCGCGTGTTTTCGGGGGCTTCCAAGAGAAAGGACACCCCGAACGTTTCTCCGGGATTGAACTCAACCGTCGATGTCCCCTTGGCCGGGCCTTGCACCAACGACTTTCGCTTTTCTTGATGTGCTTCAAACCAGACTGTGGTGTCAACCTCGTCGGTAGCCCCCGTATCGGCTTCGTTGATATCGTAGTTAATCGTACACTCGTATTTTGTGTTCGACTGGTTGGCAATAAGAAAGGCCGACCCGAACTCTTCACCATCCGCTCTCTTTGAGGGATTCGACTGTGTTAGCGGATATCCAGGGATGTCTGTTCTCACATCGGAGTCATCGGCGAAGTAGCCGAACTGGTAGACTGAATCCTGGTTGATCCCCGGATCCGCAATATCGATCACCAGTTGACCGTTATCAAGCGTAACTCCGGCGACATCCGGATTCGGAATCATCCCCAGTAGCGCATCAGCGTCACTTACGACCTGAATATTCACGTCGCGAGTGACCTGTGCTGCAGTGAATGCCCCTGTCCCGAAGACTGTTGTTCCGCCTGCTGTTAAGCCCCCCAGCGTCGCAACAAGTGTGCGTCGTTTCATCCCCGTGGATCAAGTAATGGCATGCTTGTCGAACTACTCTGTATGTTATTTCATGTCTGGCTGTAGAGGGGAAGTTGCTGATTAGTCCATTCCCGGATCAGCAGCCTCCTCTGCGTTCACAACCAACTCACTGGCAAGGGACTGCGAAGTAGTTTCATCGCTTGTCGTGTCAACCTGAAGCGAGACATACACCGACTCCCCCGATGGAATTGCCTCATTACCGTCGTTCTTATTATTGAAACTTAGTGCCTGCTTGGCGCCACTTATCGAGTTATTGACGTTGCTGAGATCGATTCCCGAGGTCACCGTCGCACCGTCCAGAGCGTCTGGATCACTTGGTCCATTTCCTCCATCAACCTCTGACGCTGCTCCTTGGAGATACACTGTGGCTCCTGTGGTGTCCTCCTCAGCGAGCAGCGCGACTTCGATATCAAGTGTCTGTCCGCTCTGATTGCTGATTACGAAGGCCGACTGGTCGTGAGTACTGCCATTGTATTTAACATAAGGCTCTCCCGGTGGGTACACTTCAGCATCGGTCTCGTTATCATGGATACTGGTGAAATCGATACCGTCGCCCTGCGGATCATCATCGTCCATCGCGCCAATCTGGTACCGTGCATCGTCGTTGACGCCACTTCCATCTGCCCCATTACCGTCGAAGTCAATCTGTAGTTCCCCGTTTGTCTTTTTGATTCGCTGACCAGCACCGTTGGCGCCGCCCACGCCGAGTTGAATGAACGCGTTACTGTCTGTTGCAACACTCATGTCTGCGGTACGCGTGATGCTGGCGCTTGTAAACGCACCAGTACCCATTGCAGCCGCCGACCCGGCGGCGAGCGATCCCATTCCGATCAGGAGTTTTCGACGATCCATAGTCGATCACTGGTGTGGTCCACGCCCCCGGTCGGCCCCACCGCCGGAGCAGGCCGGGAGCGCTTCACCCCATACATACCCCCCCGGAATGATTGTTATGAGCAACTCAACAGGTCCTTGATATCCCCTCGGTGGCACGCGATTGCTGCTCATTCGACCGTCGAGTCCTCCTCAGCACTCGTCATTCTCTCCCGAGGTGCCCTTTCAGCCCCACAATGGCCACTCACAACTGTCGGGATCCCTTTCGATCCCCGCTCACCATCTGTGAGCGGTCCATACCATCGTTAATATAGTCCTAATGTAAATTAAAACATACTGTTACTTTATGTCACAGTGCCCCGATACCAGCGGCAGGGTCAACTGGGGGCACCGACCCTGAATTCGCTATGCCGCTCAATGACACACTCACCGCGGTCACTTCGGAACCACCAGAACAGACACTCTCTGAGGAGGATGTATTCACGCTTCTGTCGAATCGGCGCCGCCGGTTCGTCATCCACGCGCTCAAACAGTCCAACGGTGACATCGAGATCGCCGAACTCGCCGAACAGGTAACGGCGTGGGAGCGCGATCTCGATCCCGAGGACGTAGACTACAACGATCGCCGAAACGTGCAGACGACCCTCCAACGGACGCACCTCCCAACGCTTGAGGAAGCAGGGGTCATCCGGTTTGTCGACGATCGTACCGTTGCACCCACGGCGACACTCGCGGAGGTCGATGTCTATGTCGAGGTGTTGACCGGACACGAGATTCCCTGGAGTCTCTATTACACCGGGCTCAGTGGACTGAGCCTGCTATTGTTGCTCGCTAATGTTGGTGGGATTCCGCTGATCAACGCCGTTTCGCCGATCGATATTGCGCTTTTCACCGTCGTCGTATTTGCCGTCTCGGCCGTTGCCCACCACATCATCGGCAAGCGGATGCAGTTGGGCAGTGACAATCTGCCGCCGGAACTCGAACAGCGCTGAAGTTTCCCAATCTGGTGGGCGACACTATTGTGTGCGAACGGCTATCGCCTGTCTGCGGCGAGTGTGCGGATTGATGCCGCACTCTCCCGGCGAAGCTCGATCGTTGCGATGAACGCGTCTGTAAGATCAACCAGTACGTCCTCGGGTGTCTGAGCGAGACGTTCAAGCGTTTCGTCGAAGCGTTCGATAGCCTCGGCCGCTGTCGGTTCGGCGTCGTTGTAGTCCTCATCTTCAAGATCTGCAGAAGCATCACGCAACAGATCAAGGCCCTCCGAGACCGTCTCGTAGGTTTCCGTGTAGATTCTAAAGGCCTCCTGTTCTCGACGAAACTGCTCGCGTTTGTCGGCGTAGCGCTGTCGATCGCGGACGATGGTCTCAGCAGCTGCTTCGACTTCGGACGCGAACGCGTCAATCTCGGTGGTAAATACTTCGTTTTCCTCTCTGAGTCTGTTGCGACCCCGCAACAACTGGAAGTTTTCCTCGATTGCTCCGAGATACGCCCGTGCCTCCGCGGCCG